>CAUTRO010000040.1:0-8568 GCA_963540685.1 uncultured Streptococcus sp. | reverse complement strand
CATCACCCCAGATGATTGGTGGTTTAACCCCACGCATACCGTATGATTGAACCCAGCCATTCTTAGAGAAGAGGTAACCGGACAAGTTTTGACCGAAGTACTCCACCATGTCATTCCGCTCGAATTCACCGTGTACAAGCACGTCAAATCCAACTTCTTCTTGCCATTTGATCCATTCGTCGATGGTTTCAGCAAGAAAGGCATCGTATTCTTCTTGCGTCAATTCACCCTTACGGAAGGCCAAACGTTTGGCACGCACTTCCTTGGTTTGAGGGAAGGAACCGATGGTTGTTGTTGGAAGAGCTGGAAGTTTAAAGGCTTCTTCTTGGATAGCTTCACGTTCAGCAAAGACTGGCAAACGAGTGTAGTCTGCGTCTGTCAATCCAGCGATACGCGCGCGAAGTTCCGCATTTGCTCCGACACGTTCTGTCGCAAAGAGTTCTTTGTTCGCTGCAAGGGCTTGTTCACCTTGACCGTTGCGGATAGCATCCAAGTCACGAAGTTCTTCCAATTTTTCAACTGCAAAAGCAAAGTGATTCAAGATAGCTGGCTCAAAGTCTTCGTTGGCAGTCGTAAATGGCACATGAAGCAGTGAGCAAGAAGTTGTCAAGACAACATTTTCAGCTGGAACTTGTTTCAAAATTTCCAAGCTTGCTTCGTAGTTGTTACGCCAGATGTTCTTACCATTGACAATCCCTGCATAAAGAGTCTTGTCAGCTGGAAAACCACCTTTAACGAGTTCAAGAGTTTTCTTCCCTTCAACGAAGTCGAGACCAATAGCATCTACTGGCAATTTCACAAGGTCAGCGTAGATGTCACGCACGTCACCAAAGTAAGTTTGGATCAAGACTTCAAGACCTTTTTTGTCATCCAAGAGTTTGTTGTAGAGGTTTAAGAAGAGCGCTTTTTCTTCCGCTGTCAAGTCTTTAACAAGAGCTGCTTCATCCAGTTGGATCCGAGTTGCACCAAGCTCTGCCAACTTCGCAAAAACATCTTGGTAAGCAGCCACTAAGCTATCTACGAAGTCTTCTGCTTTCACGCCTTCTTCGAAGTCCGACAATTGAAGGAAAGTGAATGGTCCAACCACAACTGGACGAGTGTTGATACCCAAGTCTTTGGCTTCTTGGTATTCATCAAAAATCTTGTGACCAGCCAATTTGACTTCTGTTGTTTTTTCAAATTTTGGAACGATATAGTGGTAGTTGGTGTTAAACCATTTCTTCATTGGAAGAGCACGCACATCCCCTTTTTCACCTTGGTAACCACGCGCCAAAGCAAAGTATTGTTCAAGATCTGTCAAATCCAAGTTTTGAACAGATGCAGGAACTACGTTGAAAAGGAAAGCAGCATCTAGAAAGTTGTCATAATGTGAAAAATCATTTGATGGGATTTCAGTGATGCCTTTTTCTTTGACAATGTTCCAGTGTTTAGCACGCAATTCTTTTGCAGCATCCAACAAATCTTCAGCTGTAATTTCGTTTCTAAAGTATTTTTCAGTTGTAAATTTTAATTCACGGAACTCACCCAAACGAGGGAAACCGATAATTGTCGTTGACATGTTGTGTCCTCCAAAAATTCTAATTGACACTATCATATCAGAAGATAGCCGTCTTGTATAATTGCTTTTACACGAATTTTGGTATAGCCAAAAACTATAACACAGATTTAGTGGGCCTTAAGAGCAAAGAATAAAAGCAAAAACTAGGACTTCTTATAAATAATTCCTATATCCCATGCATCACCGAACCATTTTTGAGCGGATTCTGCTAGAAAAACAACCCCTAAAAAGCAAAACAGGCCTTCTCTATTGAGAAAGACCTGCTTTTATAAGGAAGTTCGTTCCTTAATTTTTTCATTTGCTTCATTAGGCCAACTTGACACAGAAGGCATCCCAAGGGGCTAATTTTCCGGATTCAAGTACTTGCTCTACCTTGGTATTGGAAATGATGACCTTCTCAACTCCATTGACAAGCGGTATGTCTTGCTCTTGACTTGAGAGATTGACAACAACTAAATAGACTTGCTCCCCTTCTACCCGCTTATAGGCAAAGACCTTGTCTGCTGCGTCCACCAATTCATAATCAGCTGTCACAAGCCAAGGGTGCTCTTTTCGTAGGGCAATGAGAGCTTGGTAGGTATAGAATATAGAGTCTGGATCTGCCAGGGCAGCCTCTACGTTGATTTCTTTGTAGTTTGGGTTGACCGCAAGCCATGGTTGACCTGTCGTAAAGCCAGCTTCTTCTTCATCATTCCACTGCATCGGTGTCCGCGCATTGTCCCGACCAATATGGCGGATCTGATCCATGATCACTTCAAGTGGCACTCCTTTTTCTAAGGCTTCATGGGCATAGTTGATTGACTCGATATCTTCTACATCCTCGAGGGTCTTAAATGGATAATTGGTCATCCCGATTTCTTCGCCTTGATAGATATACGGAGTTCCCTTCATCAAGTGAAGTAGAATTGCTAAAGCCTTAGCAGATTTGACCCGATAGACGCCATCATCCCCCCAAGTGGACACAATCCGTGGGAGATCATGGTTGTTCCAAAAGAGCGAATTCCAGCCTTCGTCTTTTCCTAATTCCGTCTGCCACTTGGTGAAAATTTCTTTCAATTTTGGTACATCCAATTCTTTAGCGTAGTGCCATTTTGGTTGACCCGGTTGGTATTGAAGACCAATGTGTTCAAATTGGAAGACCATGGACAATTCTTGATTTTTTGGATTGGAATATTGCTTAGCAATCTCTGGAGTCGCTCCCCAAGTTTCTCCTACGGTGAGCAGATCCTTATCGCCAAAGGTGGCTTGATTCATTTCCTCCAAGTAAGGATGGAGCATGGGACCATTGCTGATGATTTCCTGATCTGGGATCTTACCGATCATATCGATGACATCCATACGGAAGCCACCAATTCCCTTGTCAATCCAGAAATTCATCATGTCATAGATCTGATGACGAAGCTCCTCGTTTTCCCAGTTGAGGTCTGGTTGCTTCTTACTAAAGTTGTGCAGGTAGTATTGACCTGAGGTCTCATCAAATTCCCAAGCAGAGCCACTGAAAGCAGAAATGATACCATTGGGCTCATCCCGCCAAATATAGAAATCTCGCTTTGGACTGTTTGGATTTTCACGCGCTTCGATAAACCAAGCATGCTCATCAGAGGTATGGTTGACCACCAAGTCCATGATGATTTTGATCTTGCGCTTATGCCCTTCTGCGATCAATTCTTCCATATCTTCCATCGTCCCAAAGATGGAGGCAATATCCTCGTAATCTGAGATGTCATAGCCGTTATCATCCATGGGACTCTTGTAGACCGGCGAAAGCCAGATGGCTGTAATCCCTAATTTTTCTAAGTAGTCTAGCTTGCTCGTAATTCCTTTAAGATCTCCAATCCCATCGCCATTACTATCCTTGAAACTTTTGGGATATACTTGATAAATTACGGCATTATGCCACCATTTTTGTTCCATTTTCCTTCTCCTCTATGCTTATGAAATCACTTTCATCTTACAAAAATAGGGATAAAATTGCAAGAGTTTGCCTACCTCATTCTTTCAAGTGCGAAATCTTCTTCCATGTGTCTTCTGACCTTAATGATGTGCTTCCAATCTTTCGACAAACCATTTCTTACCCCGAGCCTAAGCCATTGCTTGTTTCCAAAAATCCCTTTCTCTTTGCAAGGAGGTCATCTTCTGTTCATTTTTAGCGACTTGCTATGTAGAATTCATCCAATTTAGTAATATTGATATTTGAAAAATATATTATCATTACACACTCAACTCAACCAATTTATAAAATTCACCTTTCCTATCCATCAAGTTACCAAAAGAACTATCTTCAACAATAACTCCATTTTTCATAAAAAGAATTCTATTGTATTTCTTCAACATGCTCTTATTTAACTTATGCGTAACAACAAGAACCGTCAAATCCTGAATTTCTAAAATTGAATTTTCAATTTCAGTAGTAACTTTATTATCTAAAGACGAGGTAGCCTCATCTAATAATAAGATCGGTGTTTTTCGAATTAAAGCACTCGCAATACTAAGTCTCTGTCTTTCTCCACCAGATAGATTTGAGCCATTCTCGCCACATAAAGCTTGTAGACCTAATTCATTTTCTAAAATATAACTTTCTAAATCAGATTGCTGTACAGCTTTTTTTATATCATCTTCAGTAAATGATTGACTAAGGGTAATATTTGCTTTTAAAGTATCATCAAAGATATAAACATCTTGCTGAACAATAGTCATTAAGTTATAAAGGCTCTCTGCTGAAATAGCTTGCAAATCTTGATTATCAATTGAGATATACCCACTTATTACATCATAAAAACGCAGTAATAGATTGAGTAAAGTTGATTTTCCACTGCCTGACATACCTACTATTGCAATTTTTCCCCCTTTTTGATCTTCAAAGATAAATGATCAAAAATCTTTTCCTCAGCATTAGGATAGGAAAAATCTACATTTGAAAAAGAAATGACATCATCAAAATATTCTTTCGTTTTACCAGTTTGAAGTTCGATTACATTTTTTACCTCAAATGAATTCAGTGTAGCCTGACCTTCGCAGAATTTACTCATTCCCATACCAATTTCATTTAGTGGCATTACTACAAAATTGACTAGTTGAACAATAGATGTTACGCTCCCAATTGTTGTATGCCCACTGAAGACAAGATACATTCCTCCACCAAAGGCTACTAAAAAAACAATTATCCCCGAAAACTGAGAAATAACATTAGCTAAAACATCAAATTTTCCTTTCATAAAATATATCTCATCCAATTTTTCGCTTTCGTTTCTGTAATCTTGACGGATAGCCTCTTTCACATTAAAACTTTTAATAACCAGAAATCCTGCTAAAATATCTTTAACCTTCGCTAAATACTTCTGATTGGCTATCATAGCACTCTTTTGAAGATAAGCTGATTTTTGTCCAATGAATCCAGAAATCATCATTGGAATAATGCTAGCAATGATAACTAATAAGGTCAAATACCAATTACCTATAAACATAGCTAGGAGCGAAAAAATCATTAAGGAAAGGTTTTTTGAACCTAATTTGTAAAATTAAGCTAGACAGAAAAAGTCATCTTTGCTAGCAATCGAGCAGTTTAAAAAGGCCCTTCTCTTTTGTTGCGCATTCCTTTTCGTGGTATAATAGTAGCACTATTTGATTGGAGAGAGCCAATGACAGATATCTATGGTGAATACGAGGCTTACCTTCCTCTTATTCTAGAAGGTTTTATTGGTACCTTAGAAGAGTTTGCGACCCAGTACCAAGCTGAAACTTCCTTAAAGCTCTACGAGCATTTCCATGCACGTATAAAAACTCCTGAGAGTATGATAGACAAGTGCCACAGGAAGAATCTCGATCCAGGCCCCTATGCTGCCCTCAGAGAAATCCGAGATGCCATTGGAATCCGGATTGTGACAGGTTTTGTAGATGACATCTATAAAATCGTAGACTTCATTCGCCAGCAACCTGGAATCCACATCTACAAGGAAAAGGACTATATCCGCTCCGTCAAGCCAAATGGCTATCGCTCCTACCACATGATTATCGAGGTGGTCACACCTTACCCAGACTGCTTGGGCAATGAAGAGGGAAGCTATTTTATCGAGATCCAACTAAGAACTATCGCCATGGATTCTTGGGCTAGCCTAGAGCACCAAATGAAATACAAACACGAAATTAAAAACCCTGAGAGAATCACCAAAGAATTAAAACGCTGTGCAGACGAGCTGGCCTCTTGTGACCTGACCATGCAGACCATCCGTCACCTTATCCAAGAAGCAAATCAGGAGGACTGAATCATGCGTATCTTACTTGCAGAAGACGAAACCCAACTCAATCGCGTCATTGTTGTTGCCCTTGAACACGAAGGTTACCAAGTCGATAGCGTCGCTAACGGTCGTGATGCCGTTAAAAAAGCTTCTGAAAACAGCTACAATGTGATGATCTTTGATATCATGATGCCGATCATGACGGGGATAGAAGCCCTCCAGCAAATCCGGGCCAATGGCGATACCACCCATGTCATCATGCTAACCGCCATGGCTGAAATTGATGACCGAGTAAAGGGGCTTGATACAGGAGCTGATGACTACTTAACCAAACCCTTTTCCCTCAAGGAGCTCCTCGCTCGCCTGCGATCCATGGCTAGACGTGTCAAGAACTATACCAATGCATGTCTCCAAGTCGGCAACACCCTTCTCACTATCGATGAGCAAGAAGTGAAAGCACAAAACAGCATCCGGTTGGCCAATAAGGAACTCCACCTACTACGTCATCTTATGAAAAATGTCGACAAGGACTTACACATCAAGGAGATCTTTGACCAAGTATGGGCTGATGAGGAAGAAGATACGGATGTCGTCTTTCTCTATATTTCTTACCTTCGCCAAAAACTAGATAGCATCCAATCTAATCTTCAAATCTTGGATAAAGACAAATCCACCTATCGGTTGGTAGTGAAAGGAGGGGTTAGCTATGTTTCATAATCTCCGACTCCGTTTTATCGCTATTGCAGCCATCTGGGCTGGTTTTATCCTATTTGCCTTTACGATGGCCCTCAACCTCACGGTGGACCATCAAAATAAAAATACAATCCAGACCGTCTTATCTGTTCTAACAGCAAATGACGGATCCTTGCCCAGCAGTGAAGAGGTCAAAACCAATCTAAAAAATCAAAATATTGGCGAAGGCAATCTTTATACGATTCAATACTTCTCAGCTATCAAGAAGGATTCAACACTAATCATCAATACAGGAACTAGCCAATCCCTGTCTGAAGAAGATATTACAAACCTAACAGAAACTGCCCTGAAAAGGGGAAAAACTTTTGGTACTATAACTTTTCATAAGCGAGAATTTTCTTATCAACTTTCTAACTCTCAAAAACGACAACTAGTGGTCTTTTATGATACTACTAACTTTGCACGGTCTCGCTCTAGCCTCATTAGCGTTTCTTTCTGGGTTTCTCTATGGGCTATCCTTCTCATTCTTTTGTTCTTCTTCTTTACGTCAAAATACTATATTCGCCCCTATGTGCGAAACTATGAAAAGCAACGGATATTTATCACCAATGCAGGACATGAGCTGAAAACTCCCCTAGCCATTATTTCTGCTAATACCGAGCTCCAAGAATTGATGACAGGAGAGAACGAATGGACGGAAAGTACTAAAGCGCAAATCGATCGTCTCAACCGGCTCATCGCTCGCTTGATCCGGTTGGCTCGCCTTGAGGAGCAAGAGCACATTACAGTTAGTAAGCAAGATATCTCGACCATCACGAACCGGGTTTGCAAGGATCATGAGACCCTAATTCATAAAGAAGGAAAAAAGTTAGAACTCGAGATCCAATCGGATGTTCAAGCGAATGTGTCTGAGGAAGAGTTTTATGAACTCATCAGTATCATGCTAGATAATGCACGGAAATATTGCGATCCTGAAGGGACTATTCAGGTCAGACTCTCTCAGAGCTCCCGCTTCCTTCTGAGAAAAAATCGTCTAATCGTCTCCAATGACTATGTAGCAGGTTCAACCGTAGACTACAAACGCTTCTTCGACCGCTTTTATCGAGCTGACAGTTCCCGCAATAGCCAGACTGGATCCGGCTACGGAATCGGTCTATCCATGGCTCAACATTTGGTCGAACTCTTCAAAGGTCGCATTTGGGTCAATTATAAAAAGGGACGAATTTCCTTTCATATTTCCCTCCCTTAACCATTATCCCCTATCTATGTTGCTACTAGACAGGGGATTTTTTCTTTCATTTAACCTAATCATTTCCTCTCACCTAAGTCAGGAAAAGATAAAAATAAGATTGAAATTGCAAGAATTTACAAGTCTTCATTCTCTTCACTGGAATAAATCACTTCAAAGAGACGTTGACGCAAACCTTCCTCTAAAGGCGTAATGATCTTCATCAACTGTTTCCAATCCTTGGCTGTTGAACAAGCCGCAAATAATTCACTCTTCCTATCGTAGGCCAGGTTGGCAGATTTCAAGACCTCAAACATCCGATCTTCTTTGGCAGTAGGACGCGATTGCAACTCACCCATCGCAATCTCCTGACTGTGATTGTCCACTAAGATAGGGGCTGTCTCAAAGGTATGGAGGAAGAACCGGTGCTGTCTCTTTTCAGGAAGCAGCGTTCGATCACCTGTTAAATCCAGCCTAATCTTTCTTTCATCCCAATTGACAGTTAGGCGGGTTTCAACCCGGTTATCTCCTTCTCCTTCAACGAGTACGAAGGAACGATTGTCACCTGGGAAAAGATGCCAGTCCAGCATTTCCGGGAGCTCTACCCCTGTCTGCGGTTGTGCATCCATAGGGATGATGGCTCCTGCACGCGCAAAGACCGGAATATCCTGGCTAGCTCTAAAGACTGTAAGCTTGCCTTTCCCTTCGTACTTCCAATCATGGAAGAAATCATACCAAACTCCGTCTGGGAACCAAACACTCACAGAAGCATTATGAAAGACAGGATCCAGAGCCTCTGTAATTGGGGCCACCATGAGTTCACTACCAAAGAAATATTGATTTTTAGCCTCATA
>CAUTRO010000039.1:0-8572 GCA_963540685.1 uncultured Streptococcus sp. | reverse complement strand
AACCCGTGTTACCGCCGTGAAAAGGCGGTGTCTTAACCCCTTGACCAACGGACCATATATTCATTAACAGAACATATCCCATTATATCAGAATTTAACTAATTGTCAAGCACTAAATTCTAAATTTTCTTCTTCAATTAATTTTTTGACACGTTTGATATTGCTTCTTGAAATCGGACAAGAATAACCTTCTTTCAACAGTAGTTGTTTGTTTTTCTTATCCATGCCAATGATCATACTTCTATTCACAATATAAGATTGATGGGGGCTAAAATATCTATCTTCCACATCTTTTTCCAAGACATCTGATAAACTTCCGGCAATTTCTTTTTGAAAATTTTTCCCAACCAAGTTTAATTTATAAGCTGAACCAACCGTTTCAATATAAAGAATATCTTTGAATGGAATTTTAATTTTTTTATCTTTAAAGTCATATTCAAAATAATCTGTTACATCATCATTCCCAATTTGAATACTTGTCAGGTACTCAATACACTCCTTTAATTTTGATCGAAATAAATCTTCATTTAAATTTTTATCAATAAAATCCAAAGCAGATACTTTATAACGATAGGTAATAGAAGCAAATTCCGATTTTGTAGTGATAAAAACAATAATGGCATAAGGATTTGCTTCTCGTATTTTTTGAGCAATTTCTAACCCACAATATTCATTGTCTTGGATATGAATATCTAAAAAATATAATTGGTGGATATCCGAATGATGGATATACTGTTCAAATTCCGTAATTTTACCAGTAGAAATCACATCAAGTTTTAATTCCAATTCCTTAGCAATTTCTTCGATATGTTTTTCTACCCGTATTTGTTGAGATAGTTCATCTTCTAATAAAAAAATCTTCATTCTTGTTCATATCCTCCAATCTTTAAAACTTGTAAAAAACGATTTCCTTGCAATTCTGTCTCTAAAAACATTGTTCCATAATTTGCTAAGATTTTTCTCACATTATTTAATCCTAGGCCTCTATTTTCTCCTTTTGTCGAATACCCTTCTTCATATATTTTTCTGACATCAAAAGTGATTTCATTGGTGGTATTATGAATCACTAAGTAAACAATTTTTGAAATAGAGAAAATAGCAATATGAACTTTCTTTTCTTCTGCTTCTTTTGAAGCTTCCAAAGCGTTTGTTACCAGAATTCCAACAATTCTCACGATATCTAATAAATCGACTGGTAGCTGCTCAATTGGCTCACTCGTTTCAAAAGTCATTTCTACCCCAGCATCTCTTGCGTCCAACCAACCTCGAATCAAAATACTTCGTAAAGCAGAATCTCTGATATTGACCAAGTTGAATCCTGATAATTCCTCTGTGTTTATCTTTTTATAACCTTTTTCCAAGACTTCTCTATGAATTCTCTGTATTTCTGGAATATTTTCTTCCTCAATGGCTAATGACATAGAAATAACTAGATTTCCTAAATCATGACGAAATCCCCTCACAATAGAATAGAGACTTTGAATTTCAGCCATATAGCGACTCATTTGTTGCTCAGAAAATTCTTTATACTCCAGTTCTAAATTTTTACGGTACTGATCCCGCTCGATTTTCATATGGAATAAGCTGACTACAAAAGAGAAAAAACAAATCGTCGCCAACATACTCCCAAAATTTTTAAATTGCGCTTGTTCACTAATCCATAAAGCAAAATTGATCACTACAAATATGGCAAAATAAACAGAAATTAATCTCTTTAAATACTTTTCAAATTCTACTTCATAAAAAGGAGTAAAATCAAATTCAAATAAGTCAATTAAATTCAAAATGATTCCTAAAGAAGCTAAACGAATAAACATATTGTAGACTATAAAGTGCGCTGCTACAATAGCATCTCCCAAAACTGAAGAGACAATAATCGTCAGAAAGGTTGCTGTTCCTTCAACCGCTAAATAAGTAAAAAAAGAATAAAAAATAGAGCACAAGCGATTCGTCCGATTGGCATAATGATAATAAGGATACAAATAAGCCGGCCACAAGAGCATATTTAAATCGGAGAGTTGAATGTTTGAAAATAGAGTCACATCTAAAAATACTAGAAGACTTTCAAAAAGAAGAACAAAGGTGCCTAAAAGAAAGATAAATGAAAATTGATGTTCCTGATAGATTTTTTCGTCCACTAATGCAAACGTCAAAACAATGATTCCTCCTAAAAGAAAAGACAAAACTAATGACTGAATCACTCAAACTCTCCCACTCTATATTTTCTATTTTATTATACTCTAGTATTATTATAAAAAAATAAAATTTTATATACAAAAAATTATAATATAAAATAGCCTAAAATTAAAGGGAATAGATAAAATTGTAATGTTTTTAATGTTTTTGTTACAGGATTGAAAACTATTTTACATAATTCATATAATCAATATTTTGCACTATATCGAGATTATTGATTGTTTTTCAGCATGATTCTAATAAATTTATTTCATTGATACCAGAGAAGTACAAAAAATTAGTGTCAATGAAAAAATATACATTTTTATACGAAAAAAGACGTAGTCAAAAACTACATCTTTCATCTGATCCCAGCAGGATTCGAACCTGCGACCGTTCGCTTAGAAGGCGAATGCTCTATCCAGCTGAGCTATGGGACCAAGCATACTTCATTTTAGCAGAAAAAGAAGGGAGCGTCAAGGTTATTTATGGTAGGGACTACCTTGTTGAATCATAAAAGCTCGATAGATTTGCTCCACTAATACCAATTTCATCAACTGATGAGGAAGTGTTAGTTGACCAAAGCTCATTAATAAATTGCCTCTTTGTTTTACTTCAGGAGACAAACCAAGACTGCCACCGATGACAAACGTGAGATTTGAATACCCTGATGTCATGATCTGGTCAATTGTTTGACTAAATTTTTCTGAGGGAAATTGTTTTCCTTCGATGGCCAATACGATTACATATTCCTTATCTGAAATTTTCGAAAGAATCCGTTCTCCCTCTTTTTCAAGGATTTGTTGATTTTCAAGTTGACTAGCACGATCAGGCGTTTTTTCATCAACCAATTCGATCTGTTCTACTTTTGCAAATCGCCCAAGTCTTTTTATATATTCTGCAATGCCGTCTTTTAGATATTTTTCTTTTAATTTTCCAACAGTTATCAATTTGATTTTCATCATTCTATTGTAGCATATTTCTTCTATTCCACAAATAATCCACAGAAATAGAAAGGAAAACCATTCTCTAAAGCTTCTTTTAGCGCCAATGATCAACTGTTTTCTACAAGTTATCCACATTTTGTGGATAACTTTATTTATTTAAGTTATATTTAAGAAAGTTTTTCTATACTCTAGACAATTTGATATCCTTAGGAGGAAAATATGAAATCTTCATTCAATTTACTAAAAAAAGTTTGGAATATAGCCCTCATTTTTGTTGTAGGTCTTCTAGGTGGGATTCTTGGAACCTTTTTAACTATGCAAACATCCCATTCTTCTACTTCTAATACTGAAAGTAAACAAGTCCACTCAACCACTGCTAAAACGGCTTACAAAAATACAACCTCAACCAGTGAAGCCGTCGATAAGGTGAAAAATGCTGTAGTTTCTGTGATTACTTATTCGGATTCTTCAAATCAAGGATTGTTTGAGAAAGAAGACAATTCTGACTCACAAATTTCTAGTGAAGGTTCTGGAGTCATTTATAAAAAAGAAGGAAATTATGCCTACCTTGTTACCAATACCCATGTGATCAATGGAGCTAAAAATGTAGATATTCTTTTAGCAGATGGTAATAAAGTCCCTGGAGAAGTAGTTGGTTCAGATGTTTATTCTGATATTGCTGTGGTGCGTATTAGTGCAGACAAGGCAAAGGCAGTAGCTGAATTCGGAGATTCCAACCAATTAACGGTAGGTGAGACTGCGATTGCAATCGGTAGCCCTCTTGGAACAGATTATGCCAATTCTGTTACCCAAGGGATTATTTCAAGCCTAGGTCGCGATGTAAATTTGAAAGCTGATAATGGACAAAATATCTCTACACGGGCTTTACAAACAGATGCAGCCATCAACCCAGGAAACTCTGGAGGTCCGTTAATCAATATTCAAGGACAGGTCATTGGGATTACCTCAAGTAAAATCTCAAATAACGGGCAAACATCAGTAGAAGGAATGGGATTTGCAATTCCCGCGAATGATGTTGTCAATATTATCAAGCAACTAGAAGAAAAAGGAAAAGTGGTTCGACCAGCTCTCGGAATCCAAATGTTGGATCTCTCCAATCTTTCAACTTCTGATTTAAGCCAATTAAAACTTCCTGAAAAAATTTCTGGAGGAGTGCTGGTTCGTTCAACACTTGAAAACATGCCTGCTTCAGATAAATTGCAACGCTATGATGTGATCACAAAAATTGATGATACAACTATCGAGTCAACTACAGATTTACAATCTGCCCTCTATTCTCATCAAATCAATGATACAATCAAGGTCACATTCTATCGTGATGGAAAACAAGAAACAACTTCTATCAAGTTGACAAAATCAACTGATGATCTAAGTGAGTAAACTCTATCTTCTTGACATACTTGTAAACACACCTTTACGAATTTGTAAAGGTGTGTTATTCTATTCATAAGATGGAAAAATTAAAACACATAGAGGTAAAGGAGATTCGCACAAATCCTTTCCAACCAAGAAAAGTATTTGACCAAGAAAAATTAAAAGAATTAGCCCAGTCAATCAAGGAAAATGGCTTGATTCAACCTATTATTGTCAGAAAATCTCCGATTATTGGTTTTGAATTACTTGCAGGTGAAAGACGTTTTAGAGCTTCGAAAATTGCTGGATTAGAAGTAGTTCCTGCGATTATTAAAGAGTTAACGGATCAAGAAATGATGCGACAAGCCATTATCGAGAATCTTCAACGAGAAGATCTCAATCCAATTGAAGAAGCTATTTCCTATCAAAAGTTAGTTGATCATGGCTATAAGCACGACCAAATTGCTCAATTTATGGGGAAATCCAGACCCTATATCAGCAATATGCTTCGCTTGTTACAGCTCTCTCCCCTTGTTCAAGAAGCTGTGATTCAACATGATATTTCTTCGGCTCACGCGCGTGTTCTCGTTCCTCTTGATGAAGAAGAGCAACGTTTTTGGTTGGAGAAAATCAAACAGGACCATTTAAATGTTCGGACATTAGAGAACAAAATCAGTTCGAAAAGAAAGCAAAAAAAGAAGAAATCTAAAGAAACTTTCCTACTAGAAGAGGAAAAAAGACTGAAAAAAATATTAGGAACGGAAGTTAAGATACATTCCTCTTCGCAAAATAAAGGAACTATCCAAATTTCTTTTTCAACTCTTGATGAATACCAACGAATTATCAACAGCCTAAAATAAGGCTGTTATTTTTATTTTTGTATTGACAAGCTTTTCCACCACAAAAACCTTTTACAAATGCTAGCAAAATAAGGACTTTTTCTAGTTATCCCCATTTTGTGGATAACTTTTAGAAACATTGTGAATTCCTTTCCACAGATTGTGGAAAAGTTTAATTTTAATAATTACTTTCTTGAAATTTAGCCTGTGGAAAACTATTTTCGTTTGTGGTAGAATAGGATTAAGTATGATTTGATACAATTCACGAAAAGGAGGGAAGTCTTATAGTGACACAAGAAGAACAATTTTGGTCTCGTTTTTTAGAATTAGCCCAATTACAACTAAAAGATAGTGCATATGATTTTTTTGTCGCAGATTCAAAATTAGTTAAAATCGAGGGAGAGACAGCTACCATTTATCTCGATGGAAATTATAAAGAATTATTTTGGGAAACAAATCTGAAAAACGCTTTGATCACCGCTAGCTTTGAAATCTACAATACGGATTTGAAATTCCAATTTATTTTTGAAGATATCGAAGAACTTCCGAACAGTCATAGCAGTGAAATGAGGAGACTTTCTCCAGCTAGTATAGCAAACGAACCGCTACCTAAAATTGATACAGGGCTAAAATCGAAGTATACCTTTGATAATTTTGTGCAAGGGGATGGAAATATTTGGGCAAAAGCAGCCGCTCTTGCAGTTTCTGAAAACCTGGCAACAACATACAACCCTCTTTTTATCTATGGTGGACCCGGACTAGGAAAGACTCATTTATTAAATGCAATTGGAAATCAAATTCTAGAGAATATTCCCAATGCTCGAGTGAAATATGTTCCAGCAGAAACCTTTATTAATGAATTTTTAGAACACCTTCGCTTAGGAGAGATGAAGACGTTTAAAAATACCTATCGAAGTCTTGATCTTTTATTGATCGATGATATTCAGTCACTTGGTGGGAAAAAAGTAACCACACAAGAGGAGTTCTTCAATACCTTTAATGCCCTCCATAGCGACAACAAACAAATCGTCCTAACCAGCGATCGAAGTCCAGATCATTTGGATAGTCTCGAAGAGCGATTAGTTACTCGATTCAAGTGGGGATTAACACAAAATATAACACCACCTGATTTTGAAACTCGGATCGCCATCTTACGGAATAAAATTGAAGATCTAGACTATATTTTTCCTAATGATACACTAGAATATCTAGCTGGTCAGTTTGATTCCAACGTCCGAGACTTAGAGGGAGCCTTAAATGACATTTCTTTGATGGCAAAGGTTAAAAAACTCAAAGAAATTACGATCGATGTAGCTGCTGAAGCCATTCGAGCTCGTAAAAACGATAGCAACCAAATGATTGTCGTCCCAATCGAAAAAATTCAGGAGGCCGTAGGCGCTTTCTATGGAGTCAGTGTAAAAGAAATCAAAGGTTCACGAAGAGTTCAGAATATCGTCTTAGCACGACAAGTTGCCATGTACCTTTCAAGGGAAATGACAGATAACTCCCTACCTCGAATCGGAAAAGAATTCGGTGGGAAAGACCATACAACCGTGATTCATGCTTATGAAAAAATAAAAAGTATGGTAGACACAGACGACAATCTTCGACTGGAAATTCAAAGTATCAAGAAAAAATTAAATTAAGCTGTGGATAACTTTCTCCAAACATTTAGAGGTTATGCACAAATTTTAAACAAGTAAATTATTTAGCTGTAGTAAGTCTAAGTTGAGTTTTCCACAACTTCCACACACTCTACTATTACTATTAACTTACTAATAATAAAATAAATAAAAGGAATGACCATGATTAATTTTTCTATAAATAAAACTTTATTTTTACAAGCTCTAAGTACTACTAAAAGAGCCATTAGTTCTAAAAATGCCATCCCAATTCTTTCCACGATTAAAATTGAGGTTACCCCAGAAGGAGTTGCCTTATCTGGATCGAATGGCCAAATTTCAATTGAAAACTTTATTTCTATTAAAGATGAAAATGCAGGTTTATTAGTGACTTCTCCAGGTTCTATTTTATTGGAAGCAACTTTCTTTATTAATGTGATTTCAAGTTTACCAGATATTACTTTAGATTTTAAAGAGATTGAACAAAAACAGGTTCTTTTAACCAGTGGGAAATCAGAAATTACACTTAAAGGAAAAGATGCAGATCAATATCCACGTATCCAAGAAATTGCTGCAAGTAATCCATTAGTTTTAGAAACAAAATTATTAAAACAATTGATTAATGAAACAGCATTTGCAGCAAGTGTACAAGAGAGTCGTCCCATTTTGACAGGTGTCCACTTTGTTTTATCAGATAATACAGAGTTAAAAACAGTAGCAACAGACTCTCACCGTATGAGTCAAAAAGTCATTACATTGGAGAAGAATGGAGACAATTTTGATGTTGTGATCCCAAGTCGCTCTCTTCGTGAATTCACTTCTGTCTTTTCTGATGATATTGAAACAGTTGAAGTTTTCTTCGCTAACAATCAAATCCTGTTTAGAAGTGAACACATTAGTTTCTATACCCGTTTGCTAGAAGGAAATTACCCTGACACAGATCGTCTCATTCCAACAGAGTTCAATACAGAGGCAACCTTTAATGTTGCTAATCTTCGATTTGCAATGGAGCGTGCTCGTCTTCTTTCGAATGCTACTCAAAACGGAACGGTTAAATTAGAATTCAAAAATGGAGTTGTTTCTTCCCACGTTCATTCACCAGAGGTTGGACGAGTAAATGAAGAGATTGATACTAGCGCTGTTTCAGGAGAGGATTTGTCAATTAGCTTTAATCCAACTTATTTGATTGAGGCGCTCAAAGCTATTGACAGTGAACAAGTTGTTATTCGTTTCATTTCTTCTGTTAGACCATTTACATTGGTTCCGGAAGGAAATGAACAAGGGTTCATTCAATTAATTACGCCAGTTCGCACAAATTAACATAGGTGAATCATGTATACGTTAGGTGATTTTGTAGAAATGAAAAAGCCTCACGCTTGTGTGATAAAAGAAACAGGCAAGAAGGCAAATCGTTGGGAAATTACGCGACTTGGTGCTGATATAAAAATCAAGTGTAGCAATTGTGATCATGTGGTCATGATGAGTCGCCATGATTTTGAACAGAAAATGAAGAAAGTATTGTAAAAGAGGCTGGGACAAAAGTCCTAGCCTCTTAATTGTCTTTGGATTGTTGAGCAAGACGCAGTGGTTGAGTGGGCTCTACTACGCTGATTTCA
>CAUTRO010000038.1:0-8663 GCA_963540685.1 uncultured Streptococcus sp. | reverse complement strand
AGAAGTCTTCGACTCTTGATCAGGGTTAATTGACTAGCCATCAGCATATACTCACCTGCCACTTCTAACTTCATGGCTTGGAGAGTCGCCAGATAGGCCAGATACTGCTCAATCACCTCAATCAGAGGAACCTCATAGATGTCCATTTGGTACTTAGAGACCAAGTGGAGCAAGAGGTCCAAGGGCCCTACAAAATCTTTAATTTGAATATCCATTATTTATATTTTTCTAATGTCACCATCGTTTTTAGACCCAATTCACGCGCGATACTAAAGAGATCCACACCCAGTTCTCGTTGCTTTAAAATATATTGTTCGCGAATGGATTGCGCTGAAAGGTCTTGGTTGCCTTTTTCAATCAAGAAGGCTTCTAACTGCCGGAATCCCCACTGACGGGAGTAAGACTTCCCTTTATTATCAAAGAGATAGACACCATCAAGGAACAGTTGTAACTCATCCAGTAACGGCTCTGGAACTTTTAAAACCCGTTTTTGGCCATCTTTGCCCACTCGAATGACATGAAAGTCCAGCTGAATGTCTTCGACCTTGACTTGGAGGATCTCACTTGGCAACAAGCCCATCTCCAGAATCAACAAGGCCATCAAGCGTCCCTGTGGGTTGGTTGACGCTTCCCAAAAATGGGTCAGATCCATCAATTCCCGATCATGGGTCTTGGCCGGTTGAATTTTAGGCAAGACCAAACGATGGTATTCAGAAATAAAGCGTTCTTGATACAAATAATATAAAAATTGGTTGACGGCGGATAATTTTCGTTTTTGAACCGCCGGTTTAAAATCTTTAATCGAAGCTTGGTAAATTCTCAAATTTGTCGGTGTCACTTTTCCATGGATGGACTCAATAAATTGGTCCAAATCATAGAAATAGGCCGACTGAGAATTTTCACTTAATTCTTTTTGATCAATAAAACTTGCAATAAATTCTTTCATTTTGGAATCATCTCGTATTCATTTGAAAAATCATGCATTAGCGAATTGATGGCTTTAAGAATCGATTTCCGTGTAATAATCCCTTGGAAATAGCCTTCTTCATCCACCACCGAAAGGAAGGAGTCATCCACCAACTTGTGAAGGACTTCTGTCAAATTGAAGTCTAAGCCGATGACCCCGACCTCCTTCTTTGCAACGTCTAAGATATCCATCGAGGCAAAAGTCTCCTCAGGAATCTCGTGTTTCAATTGATAAGATAGAATATCCGTTAGGGAGATCGTCCCCACAAACTTGCGTTCATCCGTCACTACCGGAATACGACTATAGCTAATCTGGCTCAACAACAAGACAGCATGGTCTACATTGTGGTTATCAATCAAGACCGCTAAATTTTTGGCTGGAGTTAAGAACGTCTCTTCCTGCGCCAGCAAGAAACGTTCAAATTCCTTTGCTATCATCTGCTAAACTCCTTTGTCAATTCAGGATACAACTCATGATCTCGCGTATAATACTCTACCTTGAAGTTCGAATCAGTTATCTCTATCTTGGCATACAAACACTC
This sequence comes from uncultured Streptococcus sp., assembly GCA_963540685.1. Taxonomy (GTDB): domain Bacteria; phylum Bacillota; class Bacilli; order Lactobacillales; family Streptococcaceae; genus Streptococcus. Next base: position 7,155 of record CAUTRO010000038.1, on the reverse strand, counting down.
TCGAATCAGACCGCGTGGCTGACTGATCGATCCAGGATTCACAAAGAGGGTTCTTCCTTCCTTCCAAGCATCTGGGATATGAAGGTGGCCGTAAAGACAGATATCTGCTTCTTCCTCTTGGGCCCACAGATCCAATTTTTGAAAACTAAAATTGATCTGGAAGAGGTGCCCATGGGTCTGGATGATTCGTGTTGGCCCTATTTGGGTCACCAAGCGTTCTGGATAACCATCATAAAAATCCATATTTCCTTGGACAACGTGAATCCCTTCCCAGACAGGATCATCACTTTTTAGTTCAGAATCCCCATTGTGAAAGATCCCATCGACCTGACCTAGGTATTTTTCTTTAATAGCTTCTACGATGGAACGGTCTCCATGCGAGTCACTCATCACGATGATTGTTTGCTTTGCCATGATGGAAATACCTCCAATAACTTTTTAACAGCTAAAGCACGATGCGATTGTGTATTTTTTTCTTCTAGTGTTAATTCCGCAGCAGCACGTCCCGTTTCCCCAACTAAGAAGAGAGGATCATAGCCAAAGCCGTTTTCACCCTTAGGTTCAAAATTAATATAACCTGGCCAATCAGCTTCTACTACTAGGCTTTCCTTACCTGGTCTTGCAACCACCAAGGTTGTATGGAATTGAGCTGAACGATCTTTCAAGTCAAAGACCATAGCCAATTCGTGCAACAATTTCGCATTGTTCTCTGCATCTGTCGCACCGACTCCTGCAAAGCGAGCGGACCAGACCCCTGGTAAGCCTCCCAAGACATCTACCTTCAGGCCGGAATCATCTGCTAAGACAGTTTTCCCCGTTAAGGCTGCGATGGTTTCAGCTTTTAACCGTGCATTCTCTTCAAAGGTCATGCCTGTTTCTTCGACTTCCGGTAGCTCTGGATAGTGATTGAGATTCTCCACTTCAAAGCCCAGCTTTTCAAACATATTGCGGAATTCTTTGGTTTTTCCCTCGTTTCGAGTCGCAATGAGAATCGTATCTTTGACCTTATCTTGCCCTAAAAAGGCTTCCAAATTCACCCCATCGCTTGGTAAATACAAATAGAGTAATTTCCCCTTTTCAACCAAGAGCAAGGCACCTTGACGCTGGACTATTTCAAAATTTCTTCCCTTGACCTCATTTAAGATTTCTGTCAAAAAAGTCAGAAATCGAAAGGCTGATCCATAGCGCATCACAGACAAATTGAGCGGAAAACCTTCTTGATCCTTGTCAAACAGGACTTCTAGTTGGTCTAAAAGAGTGGAAGCTTCAGCCGGAACCTGACTAAATTGGTTGTAGTCCGAAGCTTCCCCCCATTGGGCGATATACCAATCTTGGGTATCTTTGTATTCAAATAGTTTGTCACTCATAAATTCACATGCTCCACATTCACTGAACGTTCTAGCCATTTTTCGGCAATTGTTGCAAAGCTATTCGCATTTGCAGTTGTATAAAAGCGATGGGTTTGCTCTAAGAGTTCGCGACTCTTATTTAACTCAAAATAGTTTAGTAAGACAGAAATATCCCGAACACACTCTGCCCCACTGTCAATCAATTTAACATCCGGTCCCATGACATTTTGGATAATGGGTTTCAACAGAGGATAATGGGTGCATCCCAAGACCAAGTTATCAACCTTTCCAACTAGTGGTTTTAAGGTCTCGTAAACCACCTTCTTGGTCACACTGGAGGCCAATTCGTTTGATTCCACCAAGGGAACAAACTTGGGACAAGCTAAACTGGTTACTTCCATGTCTGGTGCTAGACTTTGAATCTTCTCTTTATAAATTCCAGAAGAGACTGTCATTGGTGTCCCAATCACCCCGATGTTTTGATGCGTGGTTGATTTAATGGCTGCAGAAGCCCCTGGCAAAATCACTCCCAGAACGGGAATATCAAGTTTAGCCTTGACTTCTTCCCAAACAACTGCAGTCGCTGTATTACAAGCTAAGACAATCATCTTGACATTTTGGGTCAAAAGGAAGTTCACCATCTGCCAAGTATAGTCGCGAATTTGGTCTGCTGGCCGAGGGCCATAAGGTGCACGCGCTGAATCTCCAATATAGACGACATCTTCGTGAGGAAGCTGACGGAGCAATTCGCGGACAACGGTCAAGCCCCCTACTCCAGAATCTAAAAAACCAATCGGTCGGTTATCCATATCTCTTCCTTCCAAAAGGAGGGACTAAGAAATTCCTCCAAGCCCCTCTCATTTATTATCGTGAGATTGCCCCACTCTTATTTTTTCTTGTTTTTCGCCATTGCTGATTTTTGTTGGTTCACAATTTGGCGATAGACCTGTTGAACTTTTGCTTCGCTTGGACGTTGGCCACTCGCACCCAAAAGTGTACGGACTGCTTCAACATTCAAACGTGGGTTTGATGCAAATTCTTTTTCAAATTGACGACGAAGCAAGAACATCCCTGCAACCATCCCACCAAAGAAAGCTAAAATGATCAACAAAATTCCCAAAAAGAGATTCATACATTTTTCTCCGATCCATTATTTTTACATAACTATTATTATATCAGACAATCGCTTATTTTTCAATGTCAAAGCCATAGAGTGTCGCAAGATAATCTTCTGGTTTTTCTGCCCGACGAATCAAGCGGGCCTTTCCATCTTCTTGAAGCAGGACTTCGGCGGATCGCAACTTGGCATTGTATTGATAGCCCATTGAAAAGCCATGGGCTCCAGTGTCATGAATGACAAGCAAATCTCCAATTTCTGTTACCGGAAATTCTCGTTGTTTAGCAAATTTATCATTGTTTTCACAGAGGCTTCCCACCACATCGACGACTTCAGTTGGTCCATTAGGACGATCCATATTAGTGATATGGTGATAAGCGCCGTACATAGCTGGTCTCAAAAGGTTCACAGCTGAAGCATCAACTCCGATATAAGTCCGGTAGGTTTTCTTTTTATGCGTTACTCTGGTTACCAAGAGGCCGTGTGAAGCCAGCATAAAGCGTCCAAGCTCCGTATAGATTTTTACATGACCAAGCCCTGCAGGCTTAAGAATTGTATCAAAGACGCGGTGAACCCCTTCCCCAATAATAGCAATATCATTTGGTTCTTGCTCTGGTTTATAATTAACACCAACACCACCAGAAAGGTTGACGAAGCCTAAGTGAACCCCTGTTTTCTCAACCACTTCCACTGCCAATTCAAAGAGTTGACGCGCTAACTCGGGATAATAATCATTAGATACTGTATTAGAAGCTAATAAGGCATGAATCCCAAACTCTTCCACACCTAGATCTTTCAGCTCGATAAAGGCTTGGATTAATTGCTCCTTGGTCATGCCAAACTTGGCTTCTTCAGGATTGTCCATGATATCGGTTCCCAGTTCAAAGACTCCACCAGGATTATAGCGGCAAGAAATGACTTTGGGAATGCTGGTCACAGACTTCAAGAAAGCAATGTCTTCAAAGGCATCCAGATTGATCGTTGCTCCTAATTTTCTAGCATAGACAAATTCCTCGGCTGGCGTATTGTTCGAAGAAAACATAATTTCCTCCCCAGCAAAGCCTAGCTTATCAGCCATTAACAATTCCACGTAGCTGGCACAATCAACCCCGCAGCCCTCTTCTTGCAAAATTTTTAGAATGGATGGATTGGGTGTCGCCTTGATAGCAAAATATTCTTTAAAGCCGTCATTCCATGCAAAAGCCTTGTGAAGCGCTCGCGCTGTTTCACGAATCCCTGCTTCATCATAGAGATGAAAAGGTGTTGGAAATTCTTGGGTCAGGCTTTCTAATTGTTCACGGGTTACAAAGGGTGTTTTCATAGGCTCTCATTTCTATTCTTTAGTCACTATTAGTATAGCACAAGTCGGAAAACAAAAAAAGCCGAGGCAACTGCCCCAGCTCAATCTCTCTTTGATTAGTCGTTTCTTCCGAAGATACGAAGAAGGCTGATAAAGAGGTTGATAAAGTCAAGATAAAGTTCCAAAGCCATGGACACTGCCCAGCCTGTCGCAGGTTGACCATTTGTTTGGTCATAGACATAGCGAATCTTTTGGTTATCCCAAGCTGTCAATCCTGCGAAAAGGAAGACCGAGATAAAACTCAAAATATAATCCATACCAGAACTTCTCAAGAACATATTCACTACAGAAGCGATGATCACACCGATCAAAACTCCCATTAGAGCACGTCCCATTCCTGAAAGGTCTTTTTTCACGACGCGTCCAATAGCTCCCATGACAATAAACATCAAGGCACTGACCAAGAAAGCCTTATAGACAGTTGCTTGCATGTAGCGCGCAATGATGAAGCTCAACGTAAAGCCATTCAAAGCTGAATAGATCAAGAAGATTGGAAGAGCAGATGGCCTATTTTTTATAGCCATACCACTTGCAACAAAGACCAAGATCAATTCCACAACCACTGCTGCGTAATAAACCATTGGTGCTGTTGTCAAGATTTGAACGAACAACTCTTGAAAAACCGTCATCATCAGACCAGACACAAGGGCTGAAATCCCAACACCAATCCCCACTAAGGAATAAATTTTGTTATAAAAAGCATTCAATCCACTTTGTTCTTGGATTACTGAATCATTATACATATAAACAAGTTCCTTTCAAATTTGTTTATTACGATTTTAACATTTTTCGATGAAAAAATCTCCATTTGGCCATCTTTTTACGCCAAGGTTCTGAAGCTTCCTTAACAGCCCAGTATTTATCCACCATGGTCACCACGAAAGATTCTTTGTAACGAGGCGGAGCAAGGGTAGCGCCCCACATGTGTTTGACGATGATGTCTTCTTCCTTGGCATTGAGATCTGTAATCTTTCGCGCATTTCTCACTGCAATGCGTGGATGGGTCCAGGCGTGACTCTTGGTAAACTTAGTATCGCGCCAATCATAGTAAAAGAGGTCATGTAAGAGCCCACCCCGAGCCGTACTTTTAGCATCCCAACCAAATTTTTTTGCCAGTTTATAACTGGTGTAGCTAACATGAATAGAATGCTCCAAACGATTGGAATGAATATGGTGGGGAATGCCGGCTAATTTTTGAACCTTAGGGTGCTGGATCAACTGTCCCACATAGGTCATGTATTCTTTGTCACGATGATATTGCATAAGATAACCACCTTTCCTTGATAGGCTCTCCCAATAAAACATCCATCAACTTCTTATAGTTTAAGTATACTGCTTTTTCTCAAAATTCCCTTAAAGAAAACATCAAAATTCCAGCTGCCACTGCAACATTCAAGCTCTCGGCCCGACCCGGCATGGTAATATGTACCAGCTGGTCTGCTTGTGTGGCCATTTCTTGAGTGATGCCATTGCCTTCATTGCCCATCACCAAAATAAACTGATTGGTTTGAGGAAGCTGACGGTAATCGACAGAAGCTTCTGATAGTGTCGTTGCGAGGACCGCTAGATTGGATTGAGTAGCCCGTTTAAAAAGTTCTTCTCGGTCCAGTTTCCAGATAGGAAGATGGAAATGACTGCCTTGCATGGATCGAAGAGTCTTGAGACTATAGAGATCTGCGGATGCTTTCGAAAGCATGACACCATCAAAGCCAGCTGCATCTGCTGTTCGAATCATGGTTCCCACATTGCCTGGATCTTGTACGTCCTCCAAATAGAGGTAACGACCTTGTAGCTGATCTGGAAGAACTGGTTGCTCTATAGCAATCTCTGCGACTACTCCTTGAGGTGTCTTCGAATCTGCCAAGAGACTCAAGATCTCCGGAGTCACGACGATGACGTTTTGGATACTCTCTACTCGGTCTAAATAGGCTTCTAAAACAAAGACCTGCCGAATGCTCGCCTGATTTTCTACTGCCTCTTCAAAGAGATGCCAGCCTTCAATGAGATAAGAATCTGTGCGGTATTTTTTTTGATGTAATTTTTTAGCATTTTTGATTACATTATTGGATTTAGACGTTATAATATTCATAGACCTATTATAGCACAAAGAAAAAGAAGAAATCATGCCTCAGATAGATTTCTTCGACTCAAGGAGGATGCACATGCAAAAGGTAAAAATGATCGCCCAAGGACGGGTTCAAGGTGTTGGTTTTCGCTGGGGAGTCTACAGTCTTGCTTTAGAGATCGGAGGAATCACTGGGCGCGTCTGGAATAATGACGACGGGACGGTTGGTATTCTAGCTCAGGCAGAGTCTAACAGTCAAATGGCCAAATTCATCCAAGAAATACGCAAAGGTCCTACGCCATTTGCGCATGTGACTTATTTGGATGTTACGCTAGCAAACTTTGAAAACTATAAGGACTTCAAAATTGCAAATTAAGACTAGAGAACTATTGTGTATTTTCAAAAAAAACAGTAGAATAGAAAGGTAACATTTAAAAAAAGAAGGAACGATTTGTGAAAAAAAATAAACTTGCATTACTTGCATCGATGGGACTGGCCTCGCTCGTCTTCTTATCTGGATGCGTGAGTGTCGATCAGAAAACCGGAAATCCGACTGGATTGATCTGGAATCTTCTTGGACATCCGATGGGTGAAGCCATCAAGTTCTTTGCCAAGGACCTAGGATTAGGCTTTGGGATCGGGATTATTATTGTAACCTTGATCGTGCGCTTGATCATCTTGCCACTTGGTTTGTACCAATCATGGAAGGCAACCTACCAGTCTGAAAAGATGAACTACTTGAAACCTATCCTTGGACCGATCCAAGAGCGCATGAAAAATGCTAGCACACAAGAAGAAAAACTATTGGCGCAACAAGAATTAATGGCAGCTCAACGTGAAAATGGGGTGAGCATGTTTGGTGGAGTTGGGTGTTTGCCACTTTTGATCCAAATGCCATTCTTCTCTGCTCTCTTCTTTGCAGCTCAACACACCAAAGGGGTAGCAGATAGTAGCTTCCTTGGCATTGCTCTTGGTAAACCTAGCCTACTCTTGACGGCTATCGTAGCCATTCTCTACTATATCCAAAGTATGCTCTCTCTTCACGGAATAGAAGATGAAAGCCAAAAGGAAAGCATGCGCAAAGCATCGCTGATGAGTCCGATTATGATCGGTGTCTTCTCATTGATCTCTTCGGCCGGAGTAACTCTTTACTGGGTAGTCGGTGGGGTAATCCAAATTATCCAACAATTCGTCATCAACTACTTGATTCGTCCAAATCTTCGCAAGCGGGTCGCTGAGGAATACAAAAATAATCCTCCAAAAG
>CAUTRO010000037.1:0-8669 GCA_963540685.1 uncultured Streptococcus sp. | reverse complement strand
TGGCAGATGGTATCGAAGAAATCTACAAACAATATGGTTACTTCGCAGAAAAGACCATTTCCGTTACACTTTCAGGTGTTGATGGGGCTGCAGAAATCAAGAAAATTATGGATAAATTCCGTGGTAACGCTCCTAAACAATTCAACAACACTGACATTGTTAAGACTGAAGACTTCTTAGAACAAACAGCCACTACTGCTGATGGCGTTGAAAAATTAACAACTCCTCCAAGTAACGTTTTGAAATACATCTTGGCTGATGACTCATGGTTTGCCGTTCGTCCTTCTGGAACAGAACCAAAAATCAAATTCTATATCGCTACAGTTGGTAAATCTGAAGCAGATGCTAAAGAAAAAATTGCTAATATCGAAGCAGAAATCAATGCCTTTGTAAAATAAATCATTAAAAGATGAGATCAACCAATCTCATCTTTTTTCGTATCAAAATGAAGCATTTTTTCTTTCTTTATGGCATACTAGATTTATAAGAAAGCGAGGTAATCTCATGGAACAATTTTTAGAAGATATTAAAGATCTGGAAGTAACCACTGTTGCTCGTGCCCAAGAAGCCATCGACAAAAAAGAAACGGCAACCTTCTTTATCGGACGCAAGACTTGCCCATATTGCCGTAAGTTCGCGGCTAAATTAGCAACTGTCATAGCTGAAACAAAAGCTCATATCTATTTTATTAATAGTGAAGAACCAACTCAACTTGATGCTTTACAAACCTTCCGCTCAACTTACGGTATTCCAACTGTCCCTGGATTTTTACATGTTGAATCCGGCGAAGTCACTGTTCGTTGCGACTCTTCCATGTCTGAAGAAGAAATCAAAGCATTCGCTCATTTATAAAAAAATTAGCTAGAGATCATACTCTAGCTAATTTTCGTTTTCCGTAAACGTCGTCCATATCTTTTGCTGGGGTTTGGCAAAAGGATAGGCCGAAAATTCTTCAGGTCTTAACCAAAGAGCCGATTCACTTGCTGTCTGCTCTCCTTCTTTTACCAAGCCGTATCGAAGTTGAACCTGCCACTTGCGGTGTGAAAAGACATGCTGGATGATGGGATAAGATCTATCCTGCCAATCAATGACCAAGTCATAGTCCTGTTCAAAAGAAAGGATTTCAGGATTGTCCTCAGCTTCCCTATTTCCATCCAGTAGAGACAATTGCCCCAGGTTCTCCGATAGGCTATCCACTTCAATCAAAGGAAAATGCCAAAAACCAGATAGTAGCCCTTCTCGCTCATTTTTCTCCAGCAAGTAGCGCCCTTGACTATCCTTTACGATAAAGGCTGTTAAATAAACTGGCACTGGTTTCTTCTTAGGTGCCTTGATGGGATAGCGATCCATGGTTCCATGCTGATAAGCTGCACTAAATTCCTTAACAGGACTCTCTTCTGGTCGTGGATTGACTGGTGACTCAATATCTGACCCCAAATCCATCAAGGCTTGGTTGAAGTCACCAGGACGGTCCGGATCAATCAAAACTTCCATCATGGCTTGAAAAATTTTTCGATTGGTCGGGACTCCGATGTCATAGTTCACCTCAAACAAGCGGGCTAAAACCCGCATGACATTCCCATCCACTGCTGGCTCTGGCAAGCCAAAGGCAATACTAGCAATGGCACCAGCTGTATAAGGTCCAATTCCCTTAAGTTTTGAGATAGCCTCATAGGTTGATGGAAACACACCTCCGTGGTCGTCCATCATCTGCTGTGCGGCTTTCTGCATGTTGCGAACTCGAGAGTAATAGCCCAAACCTTCCCAGGCTTTTAGGAGCTTTTCTTCTGGCGCATTAGCCAATTCCTCAATCGTCGGAAACCAGTCAAGAAAACGCTCATAATAAGGAATGACCGTATCGACACGTGTCTGCTGGAGCATAATCTCTGAGATCCAAATGTTATAAGGATCCTGTGTTCTTCTCCAGGGAAGATCCCGTTTATTGGCATCGTACCAAGCTAGTAATTTTTCTCGGAAAGAAGCAATTTTCTTCTCCTCCCACATGGTAATCCCGTAATCTTTAAAATCCATCATATCCCTAGTATACCACAGAATGGAGTAGAGGTAAGAAATTCTGATTTGCACATAAAAAACTCAGGAAATTCCTGAGTCAAGTCGTTTTTTACTGTTCTACTGCTTGAGCTGCTGTGATCAAGGTCAAATTATAAACGTCCTCTGCATTACAGCCGCGAGAAAGGTCGTTCACTGGTTTGTTTAACCCTTGCAAGACTGGACCTACCGCTGCAAAACCACCAAGACGTTCTGCCATCTTGTAACCGATGTTCCCAGCTTCGATACCAGGGAAGATAAAGACATTGGCTTGACCTGCTACCTTGCTTCCTGGAGCTTTCAAGGCTGCTGTTTCAGGTACAAAGGCTGCGTCAAATTGCAATTCTCCATCAATTTCAAGATCTGGACGAAGCTCATGAGCGATTTTGGTCGCTTCAACTACTTTATCAACATTTTCACCAAAACCTGAACCTTTTGTTGAATAGCTCAACATGGCAATTTTAGGATTAATCCCAAACATCTTCGCTGTGATAGCAGAGTTAATGGCAATTTCAGCCAAGCCTTCAGCATCTGGATTGATGTTAATCGCACAGTCTCCAAACAAGTAGCGTTCAGATCCACGAACCATGAGGAAGGCACCAGAAGTCCGTTTAACATTTGGACGAGTTTTGATAATTTGAAGAGCTGGACGAACGGTTGCAGCAGTCGAATGAATAGCCCCTGATACCATCCCATCAACGATTCCCATGTGCACTAACATGACACCAAAATAGTTAACGTCGTCTTTCAAGATTTGACGTGCTTCTTCTTCTGTCATTTTTCCCTTACGACGTTCAACCAATGAAACTACCATCTCATCAAAGCCTGAGTAGGAATGTGGGTCAATAACTTCGTATCCTTCCAAAATTCCTTCAATTTCAAGATAAATGCCAATCTTATGTGGGTTCCCAAGCAATACTGGGGTTACATCTGTCTCTTTTACAATCTGTTTTGCCGCTTGGAGAATACGAGGCTCTTCACCTTCTGGTAATACAATACGCGCATTCTTACCAACGAGGTTGGCTTTGAGATTTTCAAAAACTTCCATGAGTTGAACTCCTTTTAATTATTAATAACTTGTTTGAAGCTGTGTTAATACAGCTTGAAAATCTGGAGGTAATGGACTTTCTATGACCAATTCTTCCTCTAGAAATGGATGATAATAGGATAGACGATGACAATGAAGGGCTTGTCGAAGAATCCCATCTTCTAACGAACCACTATAAAGGTCATCTCCCAAAAGTGGAAAACCAATATGGGAAAAATGAACGCGAATCTGATGGGTCCGGCCTGTATGCAATTGGATATCCACCAGATGAATATCACCGAAAGACTGGACAACTTGGTAGCTAGTATGAGCGTACTTGCCACCTTTTGCTACTTTTCGGGTAATGATAGAGTCTTCATCACGCGCAATGGGGGCAATGATCTCTCCAACAGGATCTAACTGACCTTCTCCCTTAATCAGGGCATAGTACCGTTTCTGAATGGTCTTGGCCTGTAATTGTTTATCTAAACGGGCATGAGCATAGCCGTGTTTGGCAAAGAGCATAACGCCACTTGTGTCCTTATCCAAGCGGGTAACGATATGTACCTGCTGATTCTCATATCCCTGTTTTACATAATAGCCCTTAACAATGTTGGCCAAGGTATTGGAGTGAATCGCACTTGGAATCGAGGCGATGCCAAAGGGTTTGTTTAAAACCAAAAAATGATCATCTTCAAACAAAATATCCAAAGGGCGATCCAGTGGTTTTAAAGTATCAAAACCTTCTTCTGCTGGAATATCAATCAGCAATTGATCCCCAATATCCAACAAATAAACAGCATTTTCTGGCCGACCATTGACAAGGATCTGGCCACCACGAAACTTGATCTTGGCGAGTAATCCTTTTGATACCTCATGCTTTTTCAGGAATGTCTTGACCTTAACGTGTTCGTCTGCAATAAATTCGAACCTCATTCGTCAATATCTCCAATAAAAGCATCCTTTACCCGATTCCAGAAGCTGGTATGACTAGAACTAGCTACAAAATTGATCTTATGGTTGTCGATCTGGTACTCCACCTTTGCAATGTTACGATAGGAATAAGTTGAATTGTCAACAGAGATAATGTGGAAGCCAGGTCTCGTCGGTGTAATCTCAATTTTATCCTTTTTAGGGACAATGACAGAAGAACCCAAGGTACGGTAGACACGGTTGTTGAGGCTGGCAATTTCAGCAATCTGTAATGCCTCAATGGTCGGGTGAAGAACTGCTCCTCCCAAGGATTTATTATAAGCAGTACTACCTGTCGGAGTCGAAACGGTAATACCGTCTCCTCTGAAGCGCTCAAAATCAACTCCATTGATAGTAAGATCCGCAACCATAGTCCGGTCACTTCTCTTGATCGTTGCTTCGTTCAAAGCCCTCATGGTACGGGTTTCCCCATTTTCGAAAGTTAGCTTGACATTCAAAATAGGGTAGGAGACTTTAGCCCCTGTATCATATTTTAAATTCTCAACCAGCTTATCGATTTCACTATCCAAGTAATCCGTATAGAATCCAAGGTGTCCAGTATGGACGCCAATAAATCGTACCCGATCCAACTGGTGTTCATACTTGTGAAAGGCAGACAGCAACATCCCATCTCCACCAATTGAAATCACAATATCCGGATGCTTCTCCGTCAAAATAAAATTATTTTTCCGAAGCTTGTAGCGCAATTGCTGAAAAACCTCTTCACTTTGACGCTTGCGATTGCGAATAATGGATACTTTTTTACCTGTAGTCTTCATCTGTGTCATCACTATTTCCAACGCCATCATTTAACTTACGATGAAGTGGATCAAACAGGGCTTGAGCCTCCTGAATCGCATCCCGAATTGCTCCCATCTCTTCATCCAAGAGATAGGCCAGGTTTGCAGTTGTCTCTAAGCGTTTTTTGATCTCGTCTGGAAAGTCTCCTTTATATTTATAATTGAGCGAGTGTTCAATCGTTGCCCAAAAATTCATGGACAAGGTCCGAATTTGAATCTCCGCTAAGATTGTCTCATTTCCATCAATGGTATCGACCGGATACTCTACCACGACGTGGTAACTCCGGTAGCCACTTGATTTCTTGTGGCGGATGTAATCTCTCTCTTGGACCACGCGCATGTCCTGCCGTTGTCTCAAAACCTCTAGGATCTCGTCCACATCGTCTACGAACTGGACCATGATGCGAAGACCTGCAATATCTTGCATATCCTGTGCCAGATTTTCTTCAGAAATATTTCTTCGGATCATCTTTTCTCGGATGCTCTCAATCGGTTTGACACGGCCAGTGACAAACTCAATTGGAGAATGCTTTTGTCGCTTGCGATATTGCTTACGAATCCCACGCAGTTTGATTTTTAATTCCCCAACTGCTTGGATATACGGGTCTAAGAAGTTTTCCCAATCAATTGCCATCCTATCACCTTGTAATCTGAACCATTTTTGTATACAATAAACACATCTCTTATTATATCATGAATCGCTTTTGAAAAAAAGCAAAGGACTATAAAATGAATCATTTAGAAATTGAATACAAAACCTTGCTAGACAAGGAGGAATACCATTCCCTCCTTCCACTTTTTACAGATACAGAATTGGTTGTCCAAACCAACCACTATATCGACACACCAGACCAGCTCATTCGTAAAGAAAAAATGGCCTTACGGGTTCGTACCTTCACCAATCAGGCTGAATTAACTCTCAAAGTTCCAGAAACAGTTGGCCACTTTGAATACAATCAAACACTAAGCCAAAAAGAAACCCAAGCTATCCTTCAGCATCAACAGTTTCCTGACGGAGAAATCAAAGACCTCTTAGACTCAAAAGGAATTTCTATTGAGCAACTTTCTGTCTGGGGAAGTCTGACAACAGAACGATTAGAAAAAGAAACCGAGGCTGGGTTAGTAGCGCTCGATCATAGCCTCTACCTTGAAACTGAAGATTATGAATTGGAAATCGAGGTAAAAACTGCTGAGGAGGAAGCCAATTTCCATCAGTTCATCAAAGAGCACGGAATCGTCTACAAGGCTGCAAAAAATAAAATCGCAAGATTGGCAGAAAGATTGTAAAATAGCTGAAATTATCGCTATTTTTTGCTAAAATAGTGCTAAGATCAAAAATCTAAATGAGGTTAGAATTACATGTCAGATAAAAAAAATATGAAACTCTTCTCTCTCAATTCGAACCCAGAAATCGCACAGAAGATTGCCGATTATGCTGGAATTCCACTTGGGAAAATTTCGTCCCGTCAGTTCTCTGATGGGGAAATCCAAGTCAATATTGAAGAGAGTGTTCGTGGATATGATATTTATATCATCCAATCAACCAGTTTCCCTGTTAACAATCACTTGATGGAACTGTTAATCATGGTCGATGCTTGCCAGCGGGCTAGTGCTAATACTGTCAATGTGGTCATGCCTTATTTTGGATATGCCCGTCAAGACCGAACTGCTGCTCCTCGCGAACCAATTACAGCTAAACTTGTCGCAAACATGCTGGTCAAAGCTGGGGTAAATCGCGTCGTAACACTGGATCTCCATGCAGTGCAAGTTCAAGGTTTCTTTGATATCGCTGTGGATAACCTTTTTACCATTCCACTTTTTGCAGAGCACTACATCAACAAAGGCCTGACAGGTCCCGATGTCGTAGTCGTGAGTCCTAAAAACTCTGGAGTCAAACGCGCTCGTAGTTTGGCTGAATATCTTGATGCTCCAATCGCGATTATTGATTATGAACAAGATGATGCTAATCGTGATTATGGCTATATCATCGGAGATGTCAAAGATAAAAAAGCTATCTTGATTGACGATATCCTTAATACTGGGAAGACTTTCTCAGAAGCTGCGAAAATCGTTGCACGCGAAGGCGCTACTGAGATTTATGCGGTCTCAAGCCACGGCTTATTTGTAAAAGGAGCTGTTGAACTACTAGACCAAGCTCCAATCAAGGAAATCCTGGTAACGGATTCTGTTGCTCCAAATGGACCAACTCCTAAAAACGTTAACTATCTGACAGCTAGCGAACTAATCGCTGAAGCTATTGTTCGCATTCAAGAAAGAAAACCTGTTAGTCCTCTATTTGCCTACCACAAGAAATAAGGTCTGAATGTGATATATTTTGATAATGCCGCAACAACCCCCCTTCTTCCAGAAGTGATCACCAAGATGACGGAAACGATGACTTCCACATTTGGAAATCCATCGAGCCTTCATGCTCATGGACGAAAGGCTAGTAAGCTCCTACGAGAATCTCGCGAGCAGATTGCTCAGTCGCTCCATACCCTTCCAAATCGTATTTTCTTCACTTCAGGTGGATCAGAAAGTAATAATACTGTTATAAAAGGCTACTGCTTAAAACACCAAGCAGCAGGCAAACATATTATTACCACTGCTATTGAACACCATGCTGTTTTAGAACCCATTGAATATCTTGTGGAACATTTCGGATTTGAAGTCACGATCGTTCAACCAAGAGAAGGGCGTATCCAAGTAAGTGATATCAAAGCAGCTCTTAGACCAGATACCATTCTCGTCTCTACCATGTTTACCAATAACGAAACGGGCGATCTCTTGCCAATTAAGGAGATTGGAGACCTGTTAAAAGATCATTCTGCTGCCCTTCATGTCGATGCTGTTCAAGCGATCGGAAAACTTCCTGTCTATCCTGAAGAGTTGGGAATTGATTTTCTCAGTGCTTCTGCTCATAAATTCCATGGTCCTAAGGGAGTCGGCTTCCTTTATGCGGCTATCGCCGATTTTGATAACCTCTTGCATGGAGGTGATCAGGAAAATAAAATGAGAGCTAGTACTGAAAATCTTATTTCCATTGCTGGAATGGCGACAGCTCTCCAACAAGCCACACTTCATCAAGAAGAGAATTTCCAGCAGGTTCAAAAACTCGGTCAGGAATTGCTCAATGGGCTAGACGGTTCCAACTACTACTTAAACGCCAGCGAGGATCATCTTCCCTTCGTATGGAACCTTGGTTTTCCAGGAGTGCAAAATGATGTCCTGCTGATGAGACTGGATTTAGCTGGTATTTCCGTATCCACTGGTTCTGCTTGCACCGCCGGTACTGTGCAACCAAGCCATGTTCTTGAAGCTCTTTACGGAAAAGAAAGTCCACGCTTAAAAGAATCCCTTCGCATTAGTTTTTCAGAACTCAATACTTCAGAGGAGGTCCAAGACTTCCTCGCAAAACTTAAAGAAATTTTATCATAGGAGAATGATATGGCATTTGAAACAAGTGTCTCATTGAAAGATTGCAAATATAGCTATAGTCTACATCCCAACGTTAAGAAATATACCCTTCGTGACAATACCTTTGCGGTTACAAAAGTTGGTAATTTCGAGTTAAATCGTTTGCTTGAATCTGTTCCCAACAGTGGAGATGGTTTCTTGTTAAAAATCATCTTTAACAAAGATCTGTCTGGTTTTAAAATCAATATTACAGACAAATCTGGACTTCGCCTGGTCAATATCTTTAAAAATCCAGAGAACGATATTATTCAACAAAAATTTTATTTCTTAATGGATAGTCTCGTAGAGAGAGAAATTTTTAACAAAACTGAGGTCTAATATGGTAACCTTAACTTATATCGACG
>CAUTRO010000036.1:0-8876 GCA_963540685.1 uncultured Streptococcus sp. | reverse complement strand
ATCGTAATAGATCATTATAGCCATTCGCCCACCTTTTTCTAGACGAGTACAAATTTTCTCCATTGCTTCAATCGTGGTCGCTGGAAGGGTAATGACTGATTTATCCGCAGATGGTAGATAGCCCAGATTGAAAATAGCTGCTTTGAGGGTCTCCACATATTGGTCCACATGCTGGTGGCCATCCAAGATCAATTGGACATGTTGAAACCCCAACTTCTCCAATTTTTCTTGAGTGTTTGCAAGCGCCTGCTCTTGTATATCAAAGGCATAGACCTGACCTGCTAATTTGGATAAAAAAACCGTATCATGTCCATTTCCCATGGTCGCATCCACCACCACATCTTCTTTGGTGATCACTTCTGCTAAAAATTGATGGGCCATTTCAAGCGGTCGTAACATCAGCACTCTCCTTTTCTTCTAGCTTACATCCCTGGGTACTTCCACGGCGACGCATTTCGGTTTCAATGGCATTTAAAACTTCCCATTTATTGAGGCTCCACATGGGACCAATTAGCATCTCACGAGGCGCATCCCCTGTAATCCGATGAATCACAATATGTTTAGGGATGATCTCAAGTTGGTCACAGATCACCTTGACGTACTCCTCTTGGCTCATGAGTTGGAGGCGCCCTTCATGGTAGTCCCGTTGCATGCGTGTATTGGTCATCAAATGCAAGAGGTGCAACTTGATCCCATCAATCTCATTGTCCGTCACACAACGACGAACATTTTCCACCATCATCTCGTGCGTTTCCCCAGGAAGGCCATTGATCAAATGGGAGACGATCTCAGCCTTAGGCACTTGTTTGCGAATCCGCTTGACTGTTTCAACGTAGAGGTCATAACTATGGGCCCGATTGATCAATTCAGATGTCGCTTCATAAGTCGTCTGAAGACCTAACTCAATCGTCACATGCATGCGCTCAGTCAGCTCTGCTAAGTAGGCCAAAGTATCATCTGGTAAACAATCCGGACGCGTGCCAATGTTAATTCCTACAACCCCTGGCTCATTGATGGCCTGCTCATAACGCTCTCGAATGACCTCAACCTTATCGTGCGTATTGGTAAAATTTTGAAAATAAACCAAGTATTTCTTCACATCTGGCCATTTCCGATGCATAAAATCAATTTCTTTGTAAAATTGCTCCCGAATCGGAGCTTCTGGGGCCACAATAGCATCTCCTGAACCTGAGACTGTACAAAAAGTACAGCCACCGTGGGCGACTGTTCCGTCTCTATTAGGACAATCAAAGCCAGCATCAATAGGGACTTTAAAAGTCTTTTCTCCAAATAGGGTTCGATAATAATCATTTAAAGTCGTATAGGATTTCATACCCCTCATTATAGCAAAAAAAGAGTCGAACTCAAAACATGAGTCCAACTCTAACTGGTTAAGATTTTACTTTTGTTTTCCCGTAAATCGCCATTGAAAGCGCAGGCGATCATACAAAGGGTACTCAAATTGCAAGACAGCAAAGCCAAGGATCATACTACCAAGAACATCTGATGGGTAGTGAACACCTACATAAATGCGGGAGACCACGATGGTCAATATTCCAAGAACCAGCAAGCCCTGAAGACAATAGCAGGCTGCTTTATTTTTCACATGCTGGCCAACAATGATGATCAAGCTTCCCAACACCAGAGTCGATGCCAGTGAGTGACCACTGGGGAAAGAAAAACCTTTTTCCTCTACTAGATGAAGAATGGCTGGTCTCGGTCTCTGGTAGATATTCTTTAGAAGCAGGACCAAAAGGCCGGTCAAAACCAGATTACTCCCAAGGAAGAGGGCCTCACTGTACCATTTCTTATAAGCAAAAACAGCCAGAAGAATACCCACCCAGATCACAATACCTTAGTGTCCATGACATGAGTTACCTTGGTAAAGAAGACTGTCAGTGTAGCAGGCAGATCTCCTCGAATAGCAGATTGAATCGAGCTGTCAAAGCCTGTTAATTGTTGCGGGTAGAAACGAATCACATACCCTAGAATGACAAAAATGAGAAGGGCGAAACTTGCCTTCGCCCAATGTTGTTGTTTATTTTTCATATCTTTTCAAAATCGGTTGCAAAAGAGTGTAGATCAACCAAAATGCAATGGCCCAAATCACTCCTTCGATCAGGTTAAACGGTGCAACCATGGTGGCTAAATAGTGGACAAGCCCCAGTGTTTTCGAAATATCATAGTTCATAAAGCGAGCATACAAAGGGATTGCATAGACATAATTCACCAATACCATCGTGATACTCAAGCTGATCGTTCCGACAATCGTAGCCAGGACAAATCGGCCATGGGTCCGTTCTTTATTCCAAATCCATGCAAAAGCAAAGACAAAAACCAGAACTCCAATGATATTGATTGGTAGTCCGATCAAGGTCTCAAGTCCCTTATTATTAAGAGCTAATTTAAGAACAGATCGGATCAAAGTCACCCAAACAGCACTTTTAAAATCCAACAAGACCAAAGCCAACAAAATGGCGATGATACTCAAATCAATTTTGAAGAAATCTATCACGAAAGAAAATTGATAGAACATCAAAATAAAAGATAATGCGGATAAAACAGCCACTAGGGTCAGTTTACGTGTATTTGTCATAACAGGTTCCTCCAATTTTTTAAAAATTAGAGAAGCTGGAAAGACGTCTACCCCATCATTCTACTCTAAACTATTTAAACAAAGCTTAAACTAGAAAAGAATCTAGTCACTTTAGCTACTCTTCATTGAAAAATCCCGTCCGTAAATCTCTTTATCCGAACGATCCTGTCTCAATGCGCCAGCTCTAAACAGATCAGAATAGCCATCGGTCTATTCGTCTCTCGTCTTCTCCCATCCAGACTATACTGTCGGTTGTGGAGTCTCACCACATCAGCTTATGCTCGCGGACTTCTTTTAGAGTATGGAAATGGAGATTTTTCTTTTAAACGATACGACAAGCTGTAGGCATAACTTCTAGTTAGGCAAAGCTTGGCAACAAAGTATAAAAGAAAGAGAGCATTTCCTAGTAAAAGTCACCGCCGGTCGGGAATTACACCCTGCCCTGAAGACTCTTTTATGATAACAAAAAAAACTTACCAAGGCAAGTTTTTGTAATGTCATAGATTACACCATTCGGATTTTTTATTTTCTCGGGTTATTTGAGTTTATCTTGCTCATACCGGTGGGTTAACTCAAGTCCCTTGAATCCTTGCTGGCGGAGCGCCTCATAAACAATCATGCAGACGGTATTGGAGACATTTAAACTACGAACATGCTCGTCATTCATCGGAATGCGAATGGCCTTCTCCTCGTGCTGGCGCATAAAATCTTCCGGCAATCCTTTATCCTCACGTCCAAACAAGAAATAATGGGATTTCCCATCCTGATAGGAAACATCTGAATAGGTCTGATTAGCAAACTTGGACACCAAGTGCACCTGCCCATCACTTGCCTCCTCCATAAACTCTTCTAAGCTATCATAAAATCGAACATCCAGCTTGTCCCAGTAATCGAGTCCAGCCCGCTTCATCTTGCGATCGTCAATCGGAAAAGCCATGGGGCGAATGATATGCAAAGGAGAATTGGTCGCTGCACAAGTCCGTGCAATATTTCCCGTATTTTGTGGAATCTGAGGTTGGAACAAGACAATGTGATTTTGAGCAGCTACCTCTTGATAGTCCAGTTCTTCAATATTCATACTCGATCTCTTTCTGATAAAAAAATAGCCACACTGCCCGGAGTCAAGCTCAGCAAACAGCGTGGTTACAGCTTCATTAACTTAACTCATAACAGGTTTGAGGTAAATCAACGAAGGTACTTTCTTAGTATAACACTTTTGAAGCTTCTGTCAATAGTTTTTTTAGATTTTTTTAAGAAACTTTTTCAGAGCCTTCAATCCGTTTTCATTCTCCTCTTTTTAACATTTTTCCTACTTTTTCTCTGCTTCGTAAAATTCCCATAGAAAATCCTTAAAAAAGATGAATTTTTCTTGAAAATAGAGTATGATAGAAGCATACTCTGGAGGTAATCTATGAAAATCATTGTTGTTGGTGGAGGAAAAGTTGGAACGGCTCTTTGTCGTTCTCTCGTTGCTGAAAACCACGATGTTATTTTAATTGAGAAAGACGAATCCGTTCTAAACCATATTACCAAACGATTTGACATCATTGGGATTCTAGGAAATGGAGCCAACTTTAAGATTTTGGAGCAGGCAGATGTTGAGAACTGCGACATCTTCATTTCCATGACCGAATACGATGAAGTCAATATGGTTTCTGCTGTTTTGGCCAAAAAAATGGGAGCCAAAGAAACCATTGTCCGGGTACGTAATCCTGAATATTCCAATTCCTACTTTAAGGAAAAAAATATCCTAGGCTTCTCTCTGGTTGTCAATCCAGAATTGCTGACAGCTCGTTACATTGCCAATATTATTGATTTTCCAAATGCGCTTTCTGTGGAGCATTTTGCAAATGGTCGTGTAGCCTTGATGGAATTTAAGATCAGACCAGATAGTAATCTCTGTGATATGAGCCTGTCTCAATTCCGAAAGAAATACGGAAACGTCATTGTTTGTGCGATCGAGCGTGGCAATGAACTCACGATTCCAAATGGAGACTTTGTTTTGCAACCTCAAGACAAGATTTTCGTGACAGGAAATCGGATCGAGGTCGTTCTCTTCCACAACAATGTCCGCCCTCAAGTCATTAAGAGCATGATGATGATTGGTGCCGGAAAAATTGCCTACTATCTGCTCAATATTCTCCAAGATGTGCGTCGCAAGATCGATCTCAAGGTCATCGAAGTCAATCGCGAACGAGCTGAATTCTTTAGCCAAGAATTCCCTGACCTCTATGTCGTCCATGGAGACGGAACCGCTAAAGACATTCTTTTAGAAGAGAGTGCCAATAACTTTGATGCTGTGGCTACTTTGACAGGAGTTGATGAGGAAAACATCATCACCTCTATGTTCCTGGATTCTATCGGCGTTAAAAAGAACATCACCAAGGTGAACCGAACCAGCCTTTTAGAGATTATTGGGGATCAGGATATGACCAGTATCGTCACTCCAAAACGTATTGCAGTGGATACCATCATGCACTTTATTCGTGGACGCTACAATGCACAATTCTCAAACCTAGAAGCTCTACACCATGTCGCAAATGGTCGAATCGAAACCTTGCAATTCCAAATCAAGGAAGATAATAAACTGACCCAAGGGTCGCTCTCCGAATTGAAATTGAAAAAAGGGGTTCTAATCGCTGCCATTATTCGAAATGGCAAGGCTATTTTCCCTAATGGAGATGATCGTTTAATGGTGGGCGACCGAATCGTCGTCACCACCTTGATCCAAAATGTCACCAAGATTTACGATCTACTTGAGAGGTAAGCCAAATGAATAGAAGTATGATTCGTTACCTCTTGTCCAAACTCCTCTTAATCGAAGCTGGCCTCCTCCTTGTTCCTTTGACGGTAGCTACAATCTATCAGGAACCTGCAAAGGTCTTTCTCTCTATTGGAGCAACCATGGCCATCTTACTAGGACTAGGACTTCTTGGGAGTCTTCAAAAGCCTAAAGACTTTCATATCTACGCCAAGGAAGGTGTCCTCATTGTGGCCCTCTGTTGGATCTTATGGTCCTTCTTTGGTGCCCTTCCCTTTGTTTTTTCTGGCCAAATTCCAAATATCATCGATGCCTTCTTTGAAGTCAGCTCTGGCTTTACAACAACAGGGGCGACGATTTTAGATGATGTCGGTGTCCTTAGTCACTCCCTTCTCTTTTGGCGCAGTTTTACCCACTTAATCGGAGGGATGGGAGTATTGGTTTTTGCTCTGGCCATTATGGACAACAACAAGAACAGCCATCTAGAAGTCATGAAGGCAGAAGTTCCTGGTCCAGTTTTTGGAAAAGTGGTTTCCAAATTAAAAAACACTGCTCAAATCTTGTATTTCTTGTACTTGGGCTTGTTCTTCCTCTTTGTCGTCCTTTATTTCCTTGCCGGCATGCCCCTTTATGATAGTTTTGTTATCGCCATGGGGACCGCTGGTACAGGGGGCTTTACCGTCTTTAATGATGGGATCGCTCACTACAACAGTAGTCTAATTACCTATTTGGTCAGTATCGGTGTCTTAGTCTTCGGGGTTAACTTTAACCTCTACTACTTCCTGATGATCCGAAAATTCAAGGCCTTTTTTAAAGATGAGGAATTGCGGACCTACATAACTATTGTTGTCCTATCCAGCATTTTGATTGCCTACAATTGCCTTCATCTTTATGCCAATGTTGCTAAGAGCTTTGAGATTTCCTTCTTCCAAGTTTCCAATATCATCACCACAACCGGTTTTGGGTACGGGACAACGGAAAAATGGCCACTATTCTCACAATTTATCCTCTTGATGCTGATGGTGGTCGGTGGTTCTGCGGGCTCGACTGCTGGTGGGTTAAAAGTCATTCGCTTCTTGACCTTATGGCGAATTGCTAAAAATCAGGTGCTTTCTACCTTATCTCCCAACCGAGTTCTAACCCTACATATCAATGATACCGTACTCGATAAGGACACCCAGCACCAGATCCTTAAATACTTTACAATATACAGTTTTATCACTATCGGCTTACTCTTTGTAGTGAGTCTAGACAATAATAACTTCATGACGGTTGTCAGTGCTGTCTTTAGTTGTTTCAACAACATTGGACCGATGATTGGTACGGGGCAAACCTTCTCCATCTTTAGTCCGATTTCAAAACTCTTACTTTCTCTAGCCATGATTGCCGGACGGCTTGAAATCTATCCAATGATTCTTCTCTTCCTCCCTAAAACATGGTCTAAGCGCTAATAGACAACTCTTATACAAAAACACCCTTAGAAACATGGTTTCTAAGGGTATTTTTTATTATTTGCTACCATCCTGATCAGGCTCATCATTTCGTCTCAGACTAAAATGGTCGGGCAAGGGATCTGGCCCTGCTTTGGTTCCAGGATGGCATCGAAAGATCCTCGCAATCCCCATCAAGACACCTTTTGCTCCAAAGCGCTCAATCGCTTGGATCATATAATTGGAACAGGTCGGTTGAAAGCGACAAGAAGGCGGGAAAATCGGAGAGATCCATTTTTGATACCCTCTGACCATGGCAATCAAGATTTTTTTCATGCTTTTTTCGAACGGGTTACTGCCAGATTATGCAACTGGCTAATTTCTTTTTTGTTCAAGCGGCGGTATTCACCCGGACGAAGGCCTGTCACATCCAGGTTTCCAAACTGGGTCCGAGATAGTTTGTCCACTAAAAGTCCTACTGCTTCAAACATTTTCTTGACCTGGTGGTTGCGCCCTTCATGAATGGTCAACTGAACCACTGAACGGTTCTTTTCGACATCTACTTTTAAGATCTCGTAAGTCGCTGGCTTGGTTTTCTTCCCATCAATGGTCACCCCTCGCGTCAAGGGACGCAAGTTTTCCTTATTGGCAATGCCTTTGACACGCGCCACATAGACCTTATCAATTTCATTGCGCGGGTGAATCATCTCATCTGTAAAATCGCCATCATTGGTCAAAATCAAGACACCAGATGTATCCCAGTCCAAACGTCCTACTGGATAGATACGTTCAGGGACTTGAGATAAGAGGTCGACAACCGTTGTCCGCCCCTTGTCATCGGATACACTAGAGATGACACCGCGTGGCTTGTTTAAAAGATAGTAGACCTTTTCTTCATTATAGATTGGAGTCCCCTCAACCTCAACCTTATCACCGGTTTTAATGATGGTTGCTAGTTCTCGTACGACTTGTCCATTAACCGTTACCAAGCCTTGCTTGATCAATTCTTCCGCCTTTCGACGGCTAGCTACACCTGCATGGGCAATATATTTGTTAATTCTCATCTGGTTCCTCTGTTCTCTCTGAAAATAATTGACCTTCTTCTGGATCAATGTCCACTTCCTCAACCTTCGGCAATTCCTCCAAATGATTGATCCCCATATAATCCAAAAAATACTCCGTCGTGACATATAAATTGGGGCGCCCAAGGACTTCTTTTTTCCCATCCTCGCGAATCAGATCAAATGACAGTAGTTTGGCAATAGCTCCACTGGAATTGACTCCCCGAATATCATCGACCTCTACACGAGTGATCGGTTGTTTATAAGCAATGATCGACAAGGTTTCAAGAGCTGCTCGGGACAAACTTTGGTTCATGGGAGTTCTAGAATAGTCTCGTAAAACCGATGCATAGTCTGCCTTTGTCACCAGTTTATAACGGGAAGCTGTCTCCATCAAACACAGACCAGTATCCGTATCTTCTTGGTATTTTTGGGCCAATTTTTCTAAACTTTGCACCACACCTGTGGGAGGTAAAGAGAGAATCTCTGCGATTTGTCTAGCAGTAATTCCTTCTTCGCCGGCTACAAACAAGAGTGCTTCAATTTCAGCTAATTTGCTCATGTTCAATCCTATGTAAGTAAATTTCTCCAAAAGCTCTATCCTGGATCACCGTTACTTCTTGAATCTTAATCAATTCAAGGGTTGCAAGAAATAGAGTAATGACCTCTTGGAGATCCGCTGCTTCTACAAATAAGTCCTGCAAAAGAACTTGTGAGCGATCGTGGAATCGGTGACGCAGCTGGTCCATCAAATCCTCAATCTTATATTCATCTTTTACAATAGTCGTATGGTTCTGACGGAATTCTTCTTTTTTCTTGGTCAATAGTTTTGAGAAAGCCAAGAAAAGATCTACCGTTGTACGATCGTGAAGCAATTCCGTATCGTCATAGACCAATTCCATCTTAGGTTTTGAATAATAAAGGGCGCGCTCCTCATGCTGGGAGGCCATCAACTCTCCTAATTGTTTATAGGTTCGGTATTCTTCTAATTGAGAGAGGAGATCCTGTTCCAGATCCTCCATGTCATC
>CAUTRO010000035.1:0-9062 GCA_963540685.1 uncultured Streptococcus sp. | reverse complement strand
GTCGTTGAAAAACAAGGCAATCAAACAGAAGCGAAGATTCGTTTCAAAAGCAATCAGAGCCAATTCAAGGCCCCTGTGAAGTCTGGTACTGATGTAGGGCTTCTCCAATACTCCGATCCAGAAAAAATCGGTCGTGGCTATTTGGAAGACCAGGAACCAACGGTTGAAATGGTTGCTGAAAAAAACGTTGAGAAGAGCTTTTTCCTGAAGGTTTGGTGGAATAAATTCGTCCGCTATGTCAATGAAAAATTATAAGTAAAAAATCACAATGGATCAAAATCCATTGTGATTTTTTTATCAACCTATTAAACTAAATTAGCCTACTGATCCTTCCATTTCATAGCTAATCAAGCGGTTGAGCTCAACAGCATACTCCATTGGAAGTTCTTTAGTGAAGGGCTCCACAAATCCCATGACAATCATTTCTGTCGCTTCTGTTTCAGTTAGACCACGGCTCATGAGGTAATACAATTGTTCCTCTGATATTTTTGAGACCTTAGCTTCGTGTTCCAGTGCGACTTGAGAATTATGGATCTCATTAAAAGGAATCGTATCCGATGCTGAAATATCATCCATAATGATGGTATCACACTCAATATGAGAGACGGATTTCTTCGAATTCTTATTAAAGGTAACTTGTCCACGATAGTCTACCTTTCCACCACCTTTAGCGATGGATTTTGAAACGATAGACGAACTTGTATGAGGGGCATTGTGAATCATTTTTGCCCCTGTATCCTGGTGTTGCCCAGCATTGGCAAAGGCAATAGAAAGCATGGTCCCACGCGCCCCTTCACCATCCAGGTAAACAGATGGGTATTTCATGGTTGTCTTGGCACCTAGGTTTCCATCAATCCACTCCACTGTCCCATCTTTCGTCGCTTTGGCCCGTTTGGTTACCAAGTTGTAAACATTGTCTGACCAGTTTTGAATAGTCGTGTAACGCATGTAGGCACCATCCAAGGCAAAGATCTCAACAATGGCCGCGTGCAAGCTGTTGCTTGAATAAGTTGGCGCTGTACATCCTTCTACGTAGTGGACACTTGCTCCCTCATCAACGATAATCAGGGTCCGTTCAAACTGACCTGTATTTTCATTGTTGATACGGAAGTATGTTTGAAGCGGTACATCTACTTTTACACCTTTGGGTACATAGATGAAGGTTCCGCCAGACCACACGGCAGAGTTCAGGGCAGCCAATTTGTTATCTGTTGGGGGTACCAACTTAGCAAAATACTGTTTGAAAAGATCTGGGTATTCTTTTAGGGCAGAATCCGTATCGGTAAAGATAATCCCCAACTTCTCAAACTCTTCTTTCATATTGTGGTAAACCACTTCTGATTCATACTGGGCAGAAGCTCCTGCTAGGTAAGCACGTTCCGCTTCAGGAATCCCAATTCTCTCAAAGGTTTCCTTGATTTTCTCTGGAACTTCATCCCAAGAACGGGCCGGTTTATCTGAAGGTTTTTGATAATAGATCAAATCATCAAAGTCAATATCTGATAGATCCGCACCCCAGGTTTGCATGGGCATCTTTTTGAAGGTTTCAAAAGATTTCAAACGAAATTCCAGCATCCATTCTGGTTCATTTTTTGCTGCAGATAATTCACGAATTACTGCTTCGTTCAAGCCTTTTCCTGTAGAGAGAATAGGTTGAACGTCATCGTGAAATCCAAATTTATATTCACCGAGATCAATTGGTTTCGGTTCGACTCTTTCTTCAGCCATAATTTCCTTTCTTTCTCTGTTTCTTCTTTTAATTAATTGCTACGTTCGATCGCTTTTTTAAGGGCATTCCAGGAGAGGGTCGCGCATTTTATGCGTTGCGGGAATTTTGAAACTCCAGATAAGAAGGCTGCATCTCCCAATTCCTCTTGTCGAGGATCCGATTGGCCTTGAACCATTTCTGAAAAGACCTGTGCCAATTCTTCCACTTCCTCTTTCGTTTTTCCTATTACAGCATCCGTCATCATACTAGCTGAAGCTGTTGAAATGGTACAGCCTGAATTGACAAAGGCAATATCTTCGATCTTGTCATTTTCATCAAATTTCACACTCAACTGGATCACGTCTCCACAAGTTGGATTGTTGAGTTGGATCTGATCAACATCTTCAATCTGCCCTTGGTGGTGGGGGTGCTTTGAGTGGTCGGCTACGACCGCCATGTAAAGTGAATCTAATTTAGAAAGTGCCATTGAAAAACTCCTTTGCTTTGATCAATGCCTCAATCAATTTATCACAGTCAGCCTTGGTGTTGTAGATGTAGAAACTCGCTCTTGTAGTTGCCGAGACCTGCAGGTATTGAAGGAGAGGCTGGGCACAGTGATGACCTGCACGAACAGCAATTCCTTCATAATCTAGGGCTGTCGCCAAATCATGCGGATGGAGATCCCCTAAATTAAAGGAAATCACACCGGAACGTTGAGCCAAGTCTTGGGAACCATAAATGACCAAGCCTTCGATGGCCTGTAATTTTGGAAACACATAGGCAATTAATTCTTGCTCATGCGCTTCGATCTGGTCCATTCCCAATTCTTCCAGGTAGTCAATCGCTGCTCCAAGTCCAATTGCTCCAGCCATATTGGGCGTTCCAGCTTCAAATTTCCAAGGCAATTCCTTCCATGAAGCAGATTGCTCATAGACAAAGTCAATCATCTCGCCTCCAAATTCCACTGGAGACATTTGATGCAAGAGTTCTTCTTTCCCGTAAAGGACACCAATCCCTGTCGGCCCAGCCATCTTATGACCAGAAAAAGCAAAGAAATCTGCGTCTAAATCCTGCACATCAATGGCCATATGAGGAGTTGATTGAGCTCCGTCAACAACCATGATCGCTCCGACTTCATGAGCCAATCGGGCAATTTCCTTGATCGGATTGACCACGCCTAAGACATTCGAAGCATGGGTGATGGAGACAAATTTCGTCTTCTCACTGAGTTTGCTTTCTAAGTCCTGCATGTCCAGTAAGCCATCTTTTAGATAGACATAGACCAGTTTTGCTCCTGTCTTTTTACAGGCTTGCTGCCAAGGAATGATGTTGGAGTGATGTTCCATGATGGAAATCAGAACTTCGTCTCCTTCCCTCAAGACTTCTTCCGCATAGCGAGCCACCCAGTTAAGTCCCGTCGTTGTCCCTCTTGTAAAGAGGATTTCCTTGGTTGATGGAGCATTGATGAACTTTCTGACTTTTTCACGCGCCGCCTCATAGGCTGCTGTCGCTCGCTCAGCCAAGGTATGAACGCCACGATGGACATTGGCATTATCATGCAAATAATAGTGGTTGACTGCTTCCAGAACACGTTTAGGTTTTTGTGTTGTTGCTGCATTGTCTAGATAAACCAAGGGTTCGTCATGGACGAATTGGTCGAGAATTGGAAAATCTTGAGCAATCGTATTTTTATCTAGCATCCTTTCTCCTTAGCGTTGAGATAACTTTTCTTCAATAGTGGCAATCATTTCATCGCGTACTTCTTTGACTGGGATTTCAACAATGACAGAGCCTAAGAAACCACGTACCACCAAACGTTCTGCTGTGTGTTGATCCAGACCACGACTCATAAGGTAATACATATCTTCTGGGTCCACTTGACCGATCGATGCTGCGTGGCCTGCTGTGACGTCATTTTCTTCAATCAAGAGGATTGGATTGGCATCTGAACGAGCTTGGTCAGAAAGCATCAAGACACGACTTTCTTGCTGGGCATCTGCCCCTTTTGCTCCCTTAATAATGTGACCAATTCCATTGAAGGTCAAGGTTCCTTTTTCAAGAATAACCCCATGTTGCAAGATATTTCCGATCGAGTTGCAACCAAAGTTGGTCACGCGCGTATCAATTCCTTGGACTTGACGACCGCTTGATAAGGCAACGACCTTCAAATCCGCATGACTCCCGTTTCCAATCAAGTCACTGTCAAAGTCTGCAACTACATTGCCTTCATTCATGACACCGATAGCCCAATCAATGCTAGCATTCTGGCCTAGTTTTCCTCGCCGACTGATATAGGCTGTAACGTTTTCTCCAAGGCGATCAATCGCTGCAAATTTTACTTGGGCACCTGAACGGGCAATCACCTCAACCGTCACATTTGCAGTTGCTTTTTCTGAGCCATTACCTTTTGATTCCAAACGCTCCAAATAGCTGAACTTGCTATTTTTACCGGCAATAATCAAAATGTGTTTGTTAAAAGGCACATCACTATCACTATCTTGGTAGAAAATGCCTTCGATTGCTTCCTCAATCTCAACATTATCCGGGATATAAAGGACAGCTCCACTGTTAAAGTAAGCCGTATGATAGGCTGCCAACTTGTCATCATCGTATTTAACCGAAGACATAAAGTAGTCTTCCACTAGTTGTGGAATTTCTTCTAAAGCAGAATGGAAATCCGTGAAGAGGACGCCTTGGTCCTCTAGGGCCTGTGGGATCTGTTCAAAAACGGTCTGGGTTCCAAATTGAACCAGTTTTACATTCGAATCAAGGGCCGTAAAATCAGGTATATTTGCAGAAGCTTCACTTTCCGTGATTGTTCCATCCCCAAGATTCCAACGGTGGAATTTGACCCGTTCAATGGTTGGTAACTCCAACTGATCGATCTTGTCAAAAGCTTTTTTTCGTAAATCTTGCAACCAGCTTGGCTCAGCATGCAGTTCCGAAAAGAGGGTAATATTTTCAATACTCATTTTTTTCTCCTAATAAAGATACTATCTGTTTGATTTTCTGACAAATAAGGCTACTTGTCCTCAAGTTATAGTTCTTCTTTATAGTCGTAACCGAGTTCTTCTGCAAGTTGGGCGTATCCTTCTCGTTCCAAGCGAGCAGCCAATTCTGGTCCACCTGAAAGTACAACCCGACCATCCATCATCACATGGACTACGTCAGGAGTAATGTAGTTCAACAAACGTTGGTAGTGGGTGATGATCATAGCTCCGAAGCCTTCACCACGCATCGCATTAACCCCTTTAGATACGACTTTAAGAGCATCGATATCCAAACCAGAGTCGATTTCGTCCAATAGCGCAAAAGTTGGCTCCAACATCAATAATTGAAGAATTTCATTGCGTTTTTTCTCACCACCTGAGAAGCCTTCATTGAGGTAACGTTCTGCCATTTCTTCCTTCATGTTGAGCAATTCCATTTTTTCATCTAATTTTTTAATGAAATCACGAACCGAAATCTTTTCATCCTCTTCTTTACCAGCATTCATGGCTGCGCGTAAAAATTCTGCATTGGTAATTCCTGGGATTTCAGAAGGGTATTGCATAGCAAGGAACAAACCCATCCGCGCACGTTCATCTACTTCCAATTCCAAGATGTTGACACCGTCAAATAGAACCTCACCTTTGGTTACTTCATAATTTGGATTTCCCATAATTGCTGCGGAGAGAGTCGATTTCCCTGTACCATTTGGTCCCATAATCGCCGCAATCTCACCAGTTTTTAGGGTAAGATTTACACCTTTTAAAATTTCTTTGCCTTCAATTTCAACGTGAAGGTCTTTAATTTCTAATGTCGACATTGCATTCCCTTTCTTTTACCTTGACCGATCAAAGACCTCAAAATCAAGGCACCTTGATCACAAAGTATTTTTTTACCTTTTAAGTATATCAAAATAAAGCCTAATAGGCTTTTTTTTGCTTAGAACAATTCTTATTTTGTTTGTTCTTTCCGTTTTTGACGGACTTCCTCACGGTAGGAAGAATTTCCAATATAACGAAGGAAATTTAATAACGGACTATGACTAGGTCCTAGAACCCCGATTAATTCCGCTAACAGCTCCACTCCAAACAAGAGCCCAATTACAAGCAAGACTCCCCCGATACGAGTAGAAATATTAAGCAGTAAAGAGATCATCGAAAAAATCATCGAGATTCCATAGATTACCAATACGGTTCCTCGATGGGTCAACCCCAAAGAGAGCAGACGATGATGCAAATGATTACGATCCGGTTTGTAAAATTTTTGACCAGACAGCGTCCGCCGGATAATCGCCAAAAAGGTATCTGTAATCGGAACTCCAAGGATAATCATAGGGGTGACTACAGCAACAGCTGTCGCATTTTTCAAACCTTGCAAGGATAAAACAGAAATCATAAACCCAATAAACAAAGCACCCGTATCACCCAAATAGAGAATGGCTGGATGGTAATTAAAAGGAAAGAAGCCAGCGATGGCTGCAACCAAGACAAAGATGGTCATGGTCAAAAAGAGATTGGGAACCGGTAGAAAGAAATAGGAAACAATCCCCATAGTTACAAGAGAAATAATGGAGACTCCACTCACCAAACCATCTAATCCATCAATTAGATTGACCGCATTGGTGATGGAGACAATCCAAATCACCGTCAAAAGATAAGACAACCATGGTTCAAAATGAAGCAAGGGACCGCCGAATGGAATCTTAAAATCATTCAGCCGAAAGTCTGTGTAGAACCAGACCAAACTGGCTGCAAGAAGAATACCGATCATCTTTTTCTTAGCGGATAATTCTTTTACATCATCGATCAAGCCTGTGAGAGCAATCAGCCATCCAGCTCCTACAACAGGTAGGGTGTAAGAGAGGTAACTTTTGATGGGTGCGGTAGTGGAGGTCAGCATAGGAATAAAGACTAAGGTTGCAATCGTAAAAGAGATCACAATAGACAGTCCACCAGCACTTGGCATGGGCTTGGTATTGATACGACGAGCATTGGGATAATCCACTGCATCGATCTTAAAGGAGAACAAGCGAACCAAAGGCGTCAAAACCAAGGCAATCATGAAGGTTCCAATCAACACCAGAACAAATTGCAACGAAAAAGACATCATAAGCTAGCAACTTTCTTCAAATTTTCAATCGCACCTGATACCATCAGTAAATGCCCATGTTCCTGCAGAACTGCTCGTGTCACATCTGAATCATCAGCATATTCACGAATGATGGCAAGTAACCAGGTTGGATATTGGTTTGGTTGGTCCTCTGTGTCGATTAAGATGGTCAAATAATATTCAGACCCCATTTTGTATAATTCAGAGGTATCTACCGGATAGGTCACTGTTTTTGAAAAAGCTACCACTTGCTGGAGACTTGTAAAGCGCAAAATATAATAGATATACTGAGTCACAGGTGGTTCAACTACTTCTGACGGTTCTTGATCCTCACGCAACTCTTCTTGCTCCAAATGGTGGATGGCTTCCGCATCCCCTTTTGTCTTTTCAGAAATGGTTTTTTCCAAAGTCTTGATAAACTCATCTGGCGTCATGCGCGATAATTCTTCCATATCAGGAAGATCGGACAAATCCTCAAAATCCAATTGTTGGTCAATTTTTGATTTGGTAACAAAAACATCTAATTTGTCTGGTTTTGGTGTCACACGAAAACTAAGCATCCCGCTATCCAGGAAACTTTCCGGCATTTCAAGCTCATCCAAAATGGCATAGAAAAATTCTTCTGTTTTTTCCTGTGGGACAAGGAAATCAGCAATTTCCATTCCACGTTCTTCTAAGTCTTCTAGTTGGATCGTGATTTTAATTGTCGAATCACTAATTTGCTTCATCTTCATAGTATAACCTCATACTTCTAGTCCTACTATTATACTAAAAAATTGGATAGAATTCAAAAAAAGGATGCAGAGAAAAGAGGTCGGGACAAAAGTCACCGACCTCAGAAATAACATTCATGATGTTCCTAGAAAATGATACGGAACAATCCATACAATAACAAGATGGAACCAAGTACGATCCGGTATTTCCCAAAGACTGTGAAGTCATGTTTTTTCACATAATCTGTCAAAAAGCGGATGGTATACATGCTGACCACAAAGGCTACTCCCATGGCAACCAGTAGAATAACAAGTTGCTCCAGAGCCAGTGAATGGCCTCCAAGTACAAACTTTGCAACTTTTAAGAGGCTGGCCCCAAACATAGCTGGAATTCCTAGATAAAAGGTGAATTCTGTCACGACCGGACGGCTAACACCATTGATCAAACCTCCCACAATCGTAGCACCTGAACGGCTCGTACCTGGAAAGAGCGATAGGACTTGGAAAAGTCCGATATACAATGCTGTTCGATAAGGCAACTTATGCAACTCCATCACTTCTGGCTTGACTTGTTCCCGTCTTTCCAAATAGATAAAGGCAATCCCGTAGGTAATCAACATAATCGCAACAGAAATGGAGTTGTGAAAATGCGCCTCAAACCAATCATCGAGTTTGAAAACAAAGACAAGTGGAAGAGTCGCAACAGCTACTTTTGCCCATAATTGCCAGGTCCGACGCACTTCTAGCGGAGATTTTCCCGGTTTAAACGGATACAACTTGTCGAAATAAATGACCACAACTGCAAGGATCGCTCCCAATTGGATGACAACGTTGAACATCTCCATAAAAGCAGGATCTTGGTTTTTAAACTGAACAAAATCTTGCAACAAGATCAAGTGACCTGTACTTGAGATCGGCAACCACTCTGTAATCCCCTCGACAATCCCAAAAAGAATCGCCTTGATTAATTCGAACAGAAACATCTTTTTCTCCTAAACTTACATTTGCTTTATTATATCATAATTCTATCAATCCGACTAGATTTGGTTAATATATTAAAAAAAGTTCAGCTACGGGGTCTCTGCGCCCCTTTTGCTGAACTCATCGCATCTTTCAATGGATCGGTAGGATTAGAAGGCACCAAAACCTCCTCCACCACCTCCGCCAGAGAAACCTCCTCCACTACCAGAGGAAACAGTGAAATGACTGGCCGTGGAGGCTGTTGATCCATAGGTAGACATGGCATGACTTGAACGGGTCACGTCATGGTAGAACGGTGTATAGACGAAAGCATCCAAGGCTTGGTTTTGTAAATGAATATTTCGAAGCTTCATGACTTTTGTGACCTTATCTGCTACACCATATAAGGCCGCATATACCAATAACCGATTCCATAAGACAAGAGACTGTAGCTCTGCATCGTTGAGGTGAGCAATCTCTTTCAACATTCGACCAAAACTATCCCAGTAATAACGTTGCTCAGCACCTGCTCCATTAACGACACCATCTCGTAAGCAGGCTTTAAAGACCCCATTGAAGCGTGC
>CAUTRO010000034.1:0-9139 GCA_963540685.1 uncultured Streptococcus sp. | reverse complement strand
ATGAGATTACAAGAACCTCTATGGCTAACTTTGAAGTCATTGTCTATGGGATTACGATTGGAGACCAACAGATTGCTGTCTTCAATGTGCCTGTTGGGGCTGCTTCCTGTGTGGGGATTGTAGAGGACTTGATTCAATTTGGAATGGAAAAACTCGTTCTCTTTGGGACCTGTGGGGTTCTAGATCGGGAGATTGAAGCGACCTCCATCATCATTCCGACAGCTGCTCTTCGGGATGAAGGCACCAGTTACCACTATCTTCCGGCTAGTGATGAAGTGGAAGTAAACAAGGAAACCCTCCCTCTCTTCCAAGCCTTTCTGGATCAACACAAGATTTCCTATCAAAAAGGAAAAGTGTGGACCACAGATGCTCCCTATCGGGAAACCATCGACAAGATGAAGCGTCGAAAGGCGGCAGGAGCTATTTGTGTCGATATGGAATGTTCGGCAGTAGCAGCTTTAGCGGCTTTTCGGGACTTCGATCTTTGCCATTTCTTCTATGCGGCGGATCACCTCTCGGAAGAAAAATGGGATATCCGAACTTTATCCAGTCATGAGGATTTAGACAGCAAGGATCGAATCGCGGACTTGGCAATGCAATTTGCGCTCTTATGGGAAAAGACAAACTAAATGAAAGAAGCAATCATCGAATTGAAGGATTTTTCCTTCCAGTATAAGGCCCAGTCTGAGCCAACCTTAAAAGGGATTAACCTAACCATTTATGAGGGGGAAAAGGTCCTGATTGTGGGACCATCTGGCTCTGGCAAGTCAACAATTGGTCAGTGCTTGAATGGGATTATTCCCAATATCTATAAAGGAATGAGTAGTGGGCAATTCCTCATTCGGGGGAAAGATGCCTTTGATCTCAGTATTTATGAGAAGTCTCACTTGGTCAGTACGGTCTTGCAGGATACGGATGGTCAGTTTATCGGTCTTAGTGTTGCAGAAGACTTAGCTTTTGCCCTTGAAAACGATATGGTCGAGCTGGAAAGCATGAAATCTCGGGTTCATACCTGGGCAGAGCGCTTAGATTTGAGTAAACTCTTGGATCATCGGCCTCAAGATTTATCCGGTGGGCAAAAGCAGCGGGTGAGCTTGGCAGGCGTCCTGATTGACGAAAGTCCGATCCTGCTCTTTGATGAGCCACTGGCTAATCTAGATCCTAAGTCGGGTCAGGATATCATTGATCTGATCGATCAGATTCATGAAGAGCAGGGGACGACAACCATTATCATCGAACACCGTTTGGAGGATGTGCTCTATCGCCCGGTTGATCGGATTGTTTTGATCAATCAAGGTCAAGTCCTCTTTAATGGACAGCCAGATGAATTGTTGAGAACGACACTGCTGGCTGAAAATGGGATTCGAGAACCGCTTTATTTAACAACTCTTCGCCAGTTAGGACAAGATATAAGCAAGCTCCCTTGTTTGGACAATGTAGGAAAACTACCACTTGAGAACTTATCAGTAGATATTCCAACTCCAAATTTTGAAAAAGGAGCAGAGGCAGAGACCATCTTAGAGCTTGGTCATTTGAACTTTGCCTATCGAGAAGGCCAGCCTATCCTAAAAGATCTTTCTTTAACCATTCCAAAAGGCCAACGGTTGGCGATTGTCGGAAAAAATGGGGCTGGAAAATCTACCCTTGCCAAGGCCATTTGTGGCTTTATCCAGACGGAAGGAACTTATTTCTCAAATGGTGAAGATATCAAGGGTGATAGTGTCAAGGAGCGGGCAGAGCGAGTGGGCTATGTTTTGCAAAATCCCAATCAGATGATTTCTACCAATATGATTTTTGACGAAGTAGCTCTAGGCATGCGCTTGCGGGGTGTCTCTGAAGAAGAGATCAAAGAGCGTGTCTATCAGGCACTGAAGACTTGTGGGCTCTATGAGTTTCGAAAATGGCCGATTTCTGCCTTGTCTTATGGTCAGAAAAAGCGGGTAACCATTGCTTCGATTTTGGTACTGGGGCCTGAGGTTTTGGTACTGGATGAACCAACAGCAGGTCAGGACCAGCGAAACTATACAGACATTATGGATTTCCTTGATGAACTCCATCAAAAGGGGCATACCATTGTCATGATTACCCATGATATGCAACTGATGCTGGATTATTCCGATCGAGCAATCGTGGTGACAGACGGGCAAATTTTGGCAGATTTGACGCCGGCGGAACTCTTGACCCAACCAGAAATTTTAAGACAGGCTCATTTGAAAGAAACGTCCATTTTCGCCTTGGCCAATCGACTTGGTGTCGATCCTCTTGCCTTGACCCAGTTTTATATGAATCAGAAGGGAGCAGGTCATGAATAATCGCTTAGTCGGCTACCATGCCGGAACCAGCTTTCTGCATCGCCTCTCAGGCGCCAGCAAACTCCTATTCTTATTGTTGGTCTCATTAGCTGCTATGTTGACTTATGATACCCGCTTGTTATTGGTCATCGGTCTGGGAGCCTTGGCCTTATTTGCGACTTCGGGCATACGTTTGAAAGACATCTCTTTTATTCTTAGCTTTGCCCTGGTCTTTGCTCTTCTCAATGTCTTGATGGTCTATCTTTTTGCTCCTCAATATGGAGTAGAGATCTATGGGGCAAAAACAGTTCTTCTGGATGGTTTAGGAGCATATAGTATCACAGCTCAACAGTTGTTTTATCTCTTCAACCTAGCCTTGAAGTATGTGTGTACCATCCCTCTGGCTCTTATTTTCCTGATGACCACCCATCCTAGTCAGTTTGCTTCGAGTCTCAATCAAATTGGGGTGTCCTACAAGATTGCTTACTCAGTTAGTTTGACCCTGCGCTATATTCCAGATGTGCAGGAAGAATACCAGACGATCCGATTGTCCCAGGAAGCCAGAGGATTGGAGTTGTCCAAAAAGGCCAAGCTCGTCCAGCGAATCAAAGGCAATTTGCAAATCATTTCGCCCTTAATCTTTAGCTCACTTGAGCGGATTGACAGCATTTCTACGGCCATGGAATTGCGTCGCTTCGGTAAAAATAAAAAGCGGACCTGGTATTCTTACCAAGCCATGGACGGAAAAGATTATGGAATGATTCTAACTGCTTTGGCTGTTCTCATCTTAAGCGTTCTTTTAATTTTTCTCAATCAAGGGCGTTTTTACAATCCATGGAGGTAATGACATGTCAGAAACGATTTTAGTAACAGGAGCTTCAGCTGGCTTTGGTCAAGCTATCTGTCGCCACTTAGTAGCAGATGGATACCGAGTGATAGGATCAGCTAGACGCATTGAAAAATTACAGGCCCTTCAAGAAGAGCTAGGAGAAGCCTTTTACCCCTTGCAAATGGATGTGACAGATCTAACTCAGGTAGATCATGCACTTGCTAGTTTACCAGCAGATTGGGAGCAGATTGATGTCTTGGTCAACAATGCTGGCTTAGCCCTAGGACTAGCTCCTGCTTATGAAGCAGAAGTATCAGACTGGCTGACGATGATCCAGACCAATATTGTTGGTTTGACGTATTTGACACGTCAGATCTTACCCCAGATGGTGGAAAGAAATGAGGGGTATGTCATCAATATGGGGTCGACTGCTGGAACAGTGCCCTATCCAGGAGCCAATGTTTATGGAGCTTCCAAGGCCTTCGTCAAACAGTTCTCATTAAATCTGCGCGCTGACCTAGCTGGAAAGCAGATTCGGGTGACCAATATTGAACCAGGTCTCTGTGAAGGGACGGAGTTCTCATCGGTTCGCTTTAAAGGGGATGAAAAACGGGTAGATGCTCTTTATAAAGATGCTCATGCTATTCAGCCAGAAGATATTGCCAACACTGTCGCTTGGTTGCTCCAACAACCCAAGCATGTTAATGTCAACCGGATAGAGATCATGCCAGTTTCTCAAAGCTTTGGACCACAACCGGTTTATCGTGGTGACTAATTTTACTAACCAGCTATATTCGTTGCTGGTTATTTCTTATTTATTTTAAGGATAGAGAATAGGAGGGAAAAACCATGTCAAAAGCCTTAGTGATTGGATCCACTGTTTGTGATGTGATGATTTATTTGGATCGTTTGCCAAGTCGAGAAGGAGATGCTCACATTGATCACCAACAATGGTCTGTTGGGGGTTGCGCCTTTAATGTCGTCTCCGTACTTCATGCTTTAGGTCAAAAGGTTGATTTCATCTCGCCAGTGGGGACAGGTGTCTACGGTGACTTTGTAAGGGCAGAACTAGAGAAGTTAGACATCCAATCCCCGATTTCAGTAGCAGGAGCGAATGGTTGTTGCTATTGTTTTATTGAGTCGGATGGCGAACGAACCTTTTTATCAGATCATGGTGTGGAATATGGTTTTCAGAAAGAATGGCTCCAGTCTCTGGAGCAGGAAAGTTATGACGCTATTTATCTCTGTGGCCTTGAAGTAGAAGAGCCGACCGGGATGGAACTCATTCAATCTGTGTCAAAACTGGAAGGTCAAGTTTTCTTTGCACCAGGGCCTCGCGGCCTCTTGATTCCCAAGAACCGACTGGAAGCAATCTATGATCTCCAGCCCATCCTCCACCTCAATGAGGTAGAAGCCAAGGCTTTTTCAGCTTGTGAAGAGATTGCTGAAGCAGTTAAGATGCTTTACCAGAGAACAGGGCAGTTAGTCGTTGTGACCTTGGGAGAAAAAGGAGCCATTGCTTACGATGGCAACTGGTATGAGGCTGCAGGAATTCAGACAGAAGTTCTTGATACCGTAGGGGCTGGAGACAGTCATCTGGGAGCCTTTTTAGCAGCATCCTTGCAAGGGGTAGATGTGGAGGATGCCTTAACCTTTGCTAATCGTCTAGCAAGCAAGGTTGTAGCGACTAGGGGAGTTCATTTAGAGCGCCATCACTACCATGCCCTAGAGCAAGAGTTGAACCAATTGGTCCAGTCGAAAAGAGAGTGGGACAGAAATCGGTAATTCGTTAGAATTCGATTTCGTCGTCCCACCTCCGCACAGTTGAGTAGGGTTGTAAAAGCTGATGAAATCAGCCTAGTAGAGCCCACTCAACCACTGCGTCTTGCTCGACAATCCAAAGACAATTGAGAGGCTAGGACTTTTGTCCCAGCCTCTTTTGAGTTGATCTTATAATGGCCGCTTATTGGGCATGCCAGCTTTTCTTGGATATTTATTAGGGGTTTCCTTTTTCTTCTCCACGATTGTAATGTAGCGAGGGTCCCCATTTGGTAATGCATACTGCAGATTGTCTTCCACTTTACTAAAAAGAAGGTTGAGAGCATTTTTAGCTTCTTCCAATTCTTCTGGTGCATTGCTTGCTTTAAGTGCGAGCAGTCGCCCCCCTACTTTCAGATAGGGAATGGTTAGCTCAGAAAGGACCTGCATCCGGGCAACAGCACGAGCGGTCACAAGGTCAAATTGAGCACGAAAGGTCTTATCTTGCGCAAAGTCTTCAGCTCGTCCATGGTAGAAATGAACCCCGCTCAAGTCTAACTCTTCAGCCAGCAGGTGGAGAAAGTTAATCCGCTTATTGAGGGAATCAATGATGGTCACATCTAGCTCAGGGAAAAGGATCTTCATGGGAAGGCTGGGAAAGCCAGCACCAGCTCCGATATCCAAAAGACGAATAGGCTGATTTTCAATCAAGCCCTGCAAAATAGGCGCGATAGAGTCATAAAAATGCTTGAGATAGACTTCGTCTTTATCGGTGATAGCGGTGAGATTAATTTTCTCATTCCATTCCACGAGGAGCTCGAAATAGCGTTCGTATTGTTCTTTTTGTCGATCAGTTAATGGGAAGCCGAGATCGGCTAAACGGGCATAAAATTCTTCTGGTTTCATAAGATAATTTTACCACAAAATAAGGGAAATTTGATATACTGGTAGAAAGAAATGAAAGGAATTCAATAAAATGATTTGGATTATTCTTGGGATCCTAGTGGTCCTCGCATTTTTGGTCGTTGGAGTATACAACGGCTTGGTCAAAAGTCGGATGCAGACTCGTGAAGCTTGGAGTCAAATTGATGTGCAATTGAAACGTCGGAATGATTTGCTTCCAAACTTGATCGAAACGGTAAAAGGCTATGCTAAGTACGAAGGCGATACTCTTGCTAAGGTCACTCAACTTCGCCAACAAGTTGCTCAAGCATCTTCACCTGCAGAAGCAATGGCAGCTAGTGATGCTCTTTCGCGTCAAGTAGCAGGCATCTTTGCAGTTGCTGAAAACTACCCAGACTTGAAAGCTAACACCAACTTCATGCAATTGCAAGAAGAATTGACCAATACAGAAAATAAAATTTCTTATGCCCGTCAATTGTATAACAGTGTAACAAGCAACTACAATGTGAAATTGGAAACTTTCCCAACAAATGTGATTGCTGGAATGTTTGGCTTCAAACAAGCCGAATTCCTTCAAGTGCCTGAAGAAGAAAAAGCAGTACCAAAGGTGGACTTTAGCGGATTAGGAGACTAAAATGCTGTTTGACCAAATTGCAAGCAATAAAAGGAGAACCTGGATTCTCCTTATTGCTTTTTTCATACTTTTAGCTCTCATCGGAGCAGCCGTTGGTTATCTCTGGTTAGGCTCCTCGCTTGGTGGTGTCATCCTTGCTTTGATTATTGGGGGCATCTATGCCTTTAGTATGATTTTTCAATCGACAGAGGTAGTGATGCGGATGAATGGTGCGCGCGAGGTCACAGAAGATCAAGCTCCTCAACTCTACCATGTTGTCCAAGATATGGCCATGGTGGCTCAGATTCCCATGCCCCGTGTCTATATTGTAGACGATCCTTCCATGAATGCCTTTGCGACAGGATCCAATCCTCAAAATGCTGCTGTTGCAGCGACGACAGGTCTTCTAGCGGTCATGAATCGTGAGGAACTCGAAGCGGTCATTGGACACGAAGTCAGCCATATTCGTAATTACGATATCCGCATCTCCACCATTGCAGTGGCCTTAGCCAGTGCCATCACGATGCTCTCTAGTATCGGAGGTCGGATGATGTGGTGGGGCGGTGGCCGTAGACGGGATAATGATCGAGAAGGGGGTAGTGGATTGGAAATTATAATCCTGATCCTTTCCTTGATTGCCATCGTATTAGCTCCATTAGCGGCGACCTTGGTGCAGTTAGCCATTTCTCGTCAACGGGAGTTTTTAGCGGATGCCTCCAGTGTCGAATTGACACGGAATCCTCAAGGGATGATCAATGCTCTTTTGAAACTGGATCATAGTGAGCCTATGCAACGAGAAGTCGATAGTGCCAGTAGTGCTCTCTTCATTAACGATCCTAAAAAGGAATCCGGTTTGCAAAAGCTCTTTTATACCCACCCACCGATTGCAGAGCGGGTGGAAAGACTAAGAAGAATGTAAAGAAAATCCACAATTAGTAAGATTGAGAGTGTGAGAAAACTGTTTTTCTTTACAAATCTAATAAATTCTATAAAAATGAAAGAAATTTATTCGTTAGAATGATTCAGTCATCTATTGAAACTTTCCGCCGTGAGAAAAAGTGCTTGAAACACTACGTTTCAAGCACTCGGGAGTTTTGGAACCTTAGGTCCAAAACTAAGTCATGGAACTTTGATGAAGTTCGCTGACGTCCGTACTCACCTAAGGAAAGTTTTAAGGATGACTTTGTCTTCAATTTGAATCCACCGAACGGTGGATTTTTTATTTGCTTGATAAGAGGACGGTGGCAAAACCAAGGATGGCAAATATCCCCCAGGCAATAGGAAGGCTCCAGATAGCGAGGCCAGAGAAAAGGGCTGTTCCAAGTGGCATAGCAAAGCTGACCATCAATCCTAAAAAGCTAGAGGTAGAGGCTAATTTTTCAGCTGGCAGTTTGCTCATTATCAGACAGGAAACTTTTGGATTGATTTTTGCAACCAGATAACCAAGGAAAGTGATGAGTAGAAGGCAAAGGAAATCCCAGCGCACCAACATATTTGTGAGACCAAGCATGGTCAGACCACCTGCGATCCACAGTAGGATATGATGGAAAGATTGCTTTGAAAAATAATCATGGGGTGTCAGGCTAGCCCAGACCATACTTAAGATCGTTACAGCTTCTAAAATCAAGAGAGATTGGCTAAAGCTCAACTGAAAGAAGGGGGAGTGAAGCAGTTGCAAATTGTAAATCCCAGAAATAGATCCACCCAAAGCATTGATAAAAACTAAGGATAGGAGAAGTTTTCCAAAGTTGTGCACCTCTTCATCTGCAAAGATAGTGGTGACATTGCGATACATGTCTCGACATTCTTGAAGGAAAGAAACGTTCTTACTAGATTCCACTTGAATCGGTTCGTGGGTCAATTGACTTCGTCGGATGAAAAGACAAGTGGAAGAAAGGAGAAATGTCAGAGCATTGATCGAAGCGACTAGAGCAAAATTTTGATGACTGATGGCTAGAAGCCAAACTCCTAGAGCTTGTCCAGAAATCGAGCAGACCATACTAAGCAGTTGATTAAAGGAATAGGCTTCCATCAGATCCTCGCTAGGGATGTTCTTCTGCATAATGGGAAGTTGCAAGCCCCCGCGATAATCACTGAAACAATCTGACACAATATTTAAGAAGCAAACGATCGAAAAGGCCAGGTAACCCGGAATCTTGGTCATCAGTGCAATGATGACGAAAAGAATAGCTTGCAGAAAGCCCATTCGGATCAGCCAGTCAGCTTTTTTAGCGGTGTAATCGGCCTTCATTCCAATGAAAATGGTGAAAAGGCTTGGGATAAAAACAATGAGATTGGCGATCCCAACTGCGAGACTTGGATAGGGCATGCTAGCCGCGAAGACTACAAAGACAAGGTTGTAAATCGCAGCACCAATGGTATTCAAAAAACGTGAAAGACTGAGTAAGGCAAAGATGGGATTGCGAAATAAGAGTTTCATAAGCTTTCCTCCTTCTGTTTAGCAGAAACAATAACTTCTCTTAAACGGTGCACCACCTGCTTGAGAAGAAACAGTTTCTCTTCTTCCGTCAGCTCTAATTTTTCCTCTTTAACATAAAAACTAGTCTGTTTAAGGAAATAATGAAGGAGACGATTCTTTAGTCTGGTTATCATGCCGGAACCTCTTTCTTTTTCTTGATGACCTAATTGTAACCCCTAAAAGCAAGAAAAATTACATGTTGCATATTTTCAACAAAAAACTCTAAGCAGGCAGAGCCTGCTAACTCATGACAGAAAAAGAATTTT
>CAUTRO010000033.1:0-9153 GCA_963540685.1 uncultured Streptococcus sp. | reverse complement strand
TTCTAAATGAGGGCTTTTGTCTTTATTTTCGTGTTTCTGTGGGTGACGGCTATGTAGTCATGGCTGTCTGTCCCACTCTCTTTTTGATTACCGTGTATTGTATTGCTTCATGACCCGTGCGATATCCCGGTTTTGTTCCCGACGCTTGATGGATTCACGCTTGTCATAATCATGTTTCCCTTTAGCGAGCCCCAAAAGTAATTTGGCATAGCCATCCTTGAGATAGACCTTCAAAGGCACCAGGGTCATTCCGGTCCCTTTGGTGTCTTGGTCTAGCTTTTGGATTTGCTTTTTATGAAGAAGAAGCTTGCGACGACGATCTGGATCTTGGTTCCAGATATTGCCTTCCTCATAAGGGGCAATATGCACATTACTGAGCCAGACTTCACCATTTTTCACTTGTGCAAAGCCATCTTTTAAGTTGATTCTTGCTGCACGGACACTTTTGATCTCTGTTCCTGTCAGGACCATCCCTGCTTCAATCGTATCCACGATGGTGTAGTCGTGTCTCGCCTTTTTATTTTGCGCGACGACCTTTCCTTCGCCCTTTGCCATGTTTGTCTCCTTTCTTTGCTACTTCCTTGTAAAAAGGTTTCTTCCCTTTTTTCTTTTTGGATTTAGATGAAGAATCTTTCCGTTTGTCATCTTTTCTAGTGGTCGATCCCTTCGAAACTTTTTTGTCTTTGCGTCTGCGATCCCTGCGATTGCCATCTCGGTCACGTCCTTTGGTCTTGAGGCCTTTTTCGACAATATCCCATTCACTTGGAATATAAGAGAAATCAATCTCTCCGGTTATCTTATCAGCTCTCTCTACCTTGATTCGGATTTGCTGACCGACACGGAAAGTCACTCCCGATTTCTCCCCGCGAAGGGTTAGATCCCGTTCATTAAAATGGTAGAATTCCGGTAGATTGGTAATATGAATCAAGCCTTCGACAGTATTGGGTAGCTCCACAAAGAGGCCAAATTTCACCACACTGGAAACCACAGCATCGTACTCTTCTCCAACATAGTCTTCCATGTATTCAGCCTTCTTCATGGCTTCTACTTCACGCTCGGCATCAATCGCCCGGCGTTCTCGACTGGAGGATTGGCTGGCAATGTCTGGAAGGATTTGTTCAAAGTGTTCTGCCACTTCTTGGGATTTTCCGTATTCACGCACCATTCGATGAACCATCAGGTCCGGATAACGCCGGATGGGACTGGTAAAGTGGGTGTAATATTCCGCAGCGAGCCCATAGTGTCCATGGTTGTGCTCTGAATAGCGGGCCTGTTGCATCGAGCGCAACAACATCATCGAGAGAACGTCCGCATAAGGTTCCCCTTCAACCTTGCGC
The DNA here is from genome assembly GCA_963540685.1 of uncultured Streptococcus sp. Classification (GTDB taxonomy): domain Bacteria; phylum Bacillota; class Bacilli; order Lactobacillales; family Streptococcaceae; genus Streptococcus. Next base: position 7,816 of record CAUTRO010000033.1, on the reverse strand, counting down.
ATAATTTCTTGTAGGGCTTCTTGGCTCATCTCACTAGCCGTTCCGTAGATTGGGATTCCAAAACTAGAAGCATAGTCGATAAACTTCTGTACTTTTTCTGCCTTTGGGTCTTCGTGGATCCGGTAGATGAACGGTAATTTCAGTCGCGTAAAGTGCTCCGCTACCGTTTCATTGGCAATCAACATAAAGGACTCAATCATTCGCTCAGCAATTCCTCTTTGACGCAAGACGATATCGACCGGTTTTCCTTCTTTATTGACTAAGATTTTAGCCTCATTGGTATCAAAATTAAGGGCTCCTCTGCGAATCCGCATGCTTTCTAGAGTGCCATGCAAGGTAGCCATTTGATGAATACTTGGGACAATTTTCTTAAACTCTTGAGCCTTTTCTTCGTCGCCTGCTAAGATATCATTGACGTCACTATAGGTCATCCGAAAGGTCGTATTGATGACTGTTTGGGTAATGGTATGCTTGATCACCTTGCCATGAGGATCAATTTCCATAATAGCAGACTGGGTCAGACGGTCCACATTAGGATTCAAAGAGCAGATCCCATTGGACAAGCGTTCTGGAAGCATGGGTACAACCCGGTCAGTCACATAGACAGAGGTCGCCCGATTCAGAGCTTCCTTGTCTAAGGCTGAACCTTCCTGAACGTAATAAGATACATCTGCGATGTGAACCCCCAGCTCAAAGTTGCCGTTTTTCAGTAATTTAATATGAACAGCGTCATCCAAGTCTTTGGCATCCGCTCCATCGATCGTGAAGGTGATCTCCTCTCGTAGATCCACCCGTCCTTCTAAATCCTTTTCAGACGGTGCATCTGGAACTTGCTCAGCTTCTTTCAACACTTCTTCAGGAAATTCCGAGACGATATCCATGGATTCCAATACTTCCAAGACATCGATACCCGGATCTGTCACATGGCCCACAACATCGCGGACAGTTGCCACAAAATAATTGTGCTTGCGGCTGGGGTATTGGTCAATTTCAACCTTGAGGATTTCGGTTCCTCCCAGTTGGATAGCTGGCTTCTTTACATAGATCAGCTGACTGATCTTTTGATTTTTTGAACGAATGTAGCCAGCATATTTAGGCTTTTCCTCATCCAGGACAATTTGTCCGACTACCGTTTTAACACTATGTTCCAAGACATCGATAATCTTGGCCTCAGCTGCAGTTCCCTTGTTTCGGTCTGCAACCTTGGTAATGACGATCTCAACGGTATCACCATCGATGGCACGATAGACATCATTTCGTCCAACAAAAAGGTCCCCTTCTTCCTCCTCTAAGCTGACAAAACCAAAGCCATTTTTATGGGCGTGAAAGGTCCCCTTGAGGGTAATGGCTGGCGCCTTCTTTTGGAATAAACTCAGGGAACCATCATCCTCAAATTTCAACTCATGACGGCGTTCCATCAGAGAGATGGTCTTGACCAACTCACGGAAATCCTTAGACCCTTCTTTTCCTAGAGCAGCTGCTAGATCATTGATCTGGACTTTGCCATGCTCTTGTAAATATTCTTTTATATCTGTTTTCATTGATTTTTTGCTGGTTATCCAGCCTCCTTTTTTCTATCTTATTTTATTCATCATCGTTTTGCAAAATAAAAATAGGCAAAGACATTGTCTGAGCCTATCTTATTTACTAGAAAGTACCATTAAGAACATCGCGATCAATAACCAAAAGAAGATCATAATGGCTGTTAAACGCTGCATCACGGCTTCAAAACCACGCGCTTTTGAACGTTCAAACAAGTCATTTGAGCTAGCGTCAAAGACGTTACTCGATTGGTTTTTAGTTGGTTGCATAAAAATTGCGATAATAATCAATGCTGATAAGACTAGTAAAATAGTTGTTAATGCTCCGCTCATATTCAAAACTCCTTAAAATCTTCACTATTATACCACGAAAATCATTTTGATTCAATATGTAAGGTTACTTTTCTTTCCTTGGGACAATACTTCAAGACCTCGATCTTCTCGGGATGGGTTTTGGTATTTTTACTGGTCAAATAATTCTGACTCCCACAACTGGTGCATGTCAATTGAACTTTAATTCGCACGTATCTCTCTCACTTTCAAATACTTTCTAAATAAGAATAAGAGGAACATCAAATCGGTAAAGGCCAAAAGGGCTGTTCCGTAAAAGACCCAATGATAGCCAAAATGCATGAAAATACTGGATCCCATCATCGGACCCAACACACCACCCAGATAATAAAAGAGCTGGTTGTAACTAAAGATCCGAGAGATCCCTTCAGGAGGCGTTAAGCGATTCAACAAGGCGGAAACTCCTGGTAATAAAGCTCCGGTCCCAATCCCAAAGAGAAAACGTAAGATTCCTAATTGCAGGGGCGTTTGGGCCTGAGCGCAGAGGATATAGAGACAGCCACTATAGAGAAGAGCTAGCAATAAGAGCCGGTGATTCCCGATTCGGTCTCCGAGTTTTCCCATCCAACCTGAAAAGAGCATACTAGAGACCCCCATAGCCGAAACAATCATCCCCGATACAAAAATCAAGTTACCTCTTTGCCCCAAAGCCCGCACATAAAGAGGCAGGATCGGAGAAATAGATTGGGCGATCATTTGAATGGTCATGCTGGTCAAAAAGAGGCCTAAGAGAATATCCTTTTGCTGAATGGACATGAGCAACTGCCAGCTAGATTTTTGTTCTTCTTTTGGCAGGGGCTCATACTCTTCCTCAATGCCCCAGAAGGTTAAGAGGGAGACCAGAAATAAGAAACATCCTACCAGGAGAAAAACATTACGCATCCCTAAGTTTTCTGCAATGAGTCCCCCAATCAAAGGACCCATCAAGGTTCCAGCTACAACACCAGTCGATAAGGTCCCTAGGGCATAGCCAGATTGGTCCTTGGGGACTTGACTGGCAATCAAGGCTGTACTATTGGGTACAAAACCTGAAAAGACACCGTTTAAAAAGCGCAGGACCAAGAGCCAAAAGACGGATGGCACAAAGGCAATGCCTCCCATGGTCAGCGTCATGGCAATGGAAGCCCTGAGCATCATGGGTTTTCGACCATAGCGGTCGGCCAGGCTCCCCCAGATGGGAGACATGATGGCAGAAGTGACAGAGGAACTCGCGACGGCAATCCCCGCATAAAAGGGAACGGCCTTTCCCGTAACACCCAACTCTTCTACAAATAGGGCCATAAAGGGCACAACTAATGAAAGACTGGCTCCGATGAAAAAACATCCGATCCAGGCGATATAGAGATTTTTACGCCAATTGACTTCTTTTGTGATAAAATCATCTTCTTTCTAATTGTTCTAAGGCCTCATTTAATTGGGCATAGAGGTCAGCTAGATCTCCATTATTGTCTAAAACCAGATCTGCATGGCTTCTTTTTGCTTCTAGTGGCATTTGAGACACAATGCGCTCTTGGGCTTCTACTTCTGACAAGTGGTTGCGTTCCATCAAGCGTTTAAGCTGCGTTTCTTTTGATACAGCCACCAACCAGACGGCCTCAAACCACTCTTCATAGCCTTGCTCGATCAAGAGCGGAATATCCATAAAAAAGAGAGTTGATTGAGCTGCTTGCCTGTCTCTTGCATCTGCCAAAGCCTCACGAATGAGCTGACCTTGAACGCGATTGGACCAGTCTCGTTCACGAGGGTTGGAAAAGATTCGCTGCCCCAAAACTGCACGATCCAGCTCTCCACTTTCGTCGAGAATCTCTCTCCCAAAATGTTCCACTAGAACACGGTAAAGGGTTCCACCTGGTGCCTGTAGATCATGGACCACACGATCAGCGTCGATGACTGGATAGCCTTTTTCTTTCAAATAAGAGGTGACAGTGGACTTTCCTGAAGCAATCCCTCCTGTTAATCCAATGATTCTCGCCATCTAGTTCTCCTTTTGACAGTGGGGGCAAAAATGGGTTCCGCGTCCCCCCAGCTGAATTTTCTCAATCGGTGTTCCACAGCGCAGACAAGGCTGACCTGTCTTTCCATAGACTTGGTGCTCTTCCTGCATGGTGCCATCTTCTCCAAAAGCATTGCTATAGGAGCGAATGGTGGAGCCACCCTTTTCGACAGCCTGAGCTAATACATCAATTGTTTCTTTGCGAATGGCTTTGGCTTCTGGAACAGTCAAGCTTTGACCCAAACGAGCTGGGTGAACCTTGGCTCGATAAAGGACCTCATCTACATAGATATTGCCCAGACCAGCTACTAATTTTTGATCCAAAAGAGCTGATTTAATGGGTTTCTTTGATTTTTTCAGAGCTGCTTGGAAGGCGGGCCCTTTAAATTCCGCTTCTGTTGGCTCTGGACCAATTTTTTTCGCCAAAAAATAGCTGTCTATAAACTCAGGTACTAAGATTTCCATGGTCCCAAACTTGCGGACATCTTCATAGACCAGGGTACTGCCATCTGTAAAGTGAAAGAAGACATGGGCGTGCTTGCGGAGAGGGACCTCGTCTGGATAAAAGAAATACTTGCCTTCCATCCGCAAATGCGAGATCAAAACCAAATCTGTCAGATAAAACAAGAGGTATTTCCCTCGTCGCCCCATGGCCCGAATTTCTTGACCTGGGAGATCTTGACGAAAAGCATCCAGATCCGTCTGAATCATCTTTGGATACTTTACTTCCACTGATTGGATAGTCTTCCCAAGAATTAATTTCTCAAGACCGCGTCGGACGGTCTCAACTTCCGGTAATTCCGGCATAGAACTCCTTTCAAAAACAAGAAGCAGGCTTCTGCCCACCTCTTCTTAGTATTCTTTTTCGTTGTATCCGAAATCGGCAAGATCCAATTTCTTATCCCGCCAATTTTTCTTGACCTTGACCCAGGTTTCAAGGAAGACCTTGTCCCCTAGCATGAGCTCGATATCCTTCCGCGCAAGGGTTCCGATCTTCTTGAGCATGGCGCCACCTTTTCCGATGACAATCCCTTTTTGGCTATCACGTTCCACCATGATGGTCGCACGGATATGAACCTTATCGGTCTCTTCATCCCGCTTCATAGAATCCACCACTACGGCAACAGAGTGGGGAATTTCTTCCCGTGTCAAGTGCAAGACCTTTTCACGGATCATTTCAGAGACCAAGAAACGCTCTGGATGGTCCGTAATCTGATCAGCAGGGAAATATTGGAAACCTTCTTCCAAGTTTTCGCTCAAAATATCAATCAAACGCGAAACATTATTTCCTTGCAGGGCTGAAATCGGTACAATTTCCTTGAAGTCCATTTGACTACGGAAATCATCGATTTGCGCCAAAAGTTGGTCTGGGTGCACCTTGTCTATCTTATTGACTACAAGGATGACAGGCACCTTGGCTGCTTTGAGGCGTTCGATAATCATATCGTCACCTTTCCCACGTGGTTCATCTGCTGGCACCATAAAGAGAACCGTATCGACTTCTCGAAGGGTACTATAGGCCGACTCTACCATGAAGTCTCCAAGGGCCGTCTTAGGTTTATGAATCCCTGGCGTATCGATAAAGACAATCTGTTCCTTATCGGTCGTGTAGATTCCCATAATCTTATTGCGCGTTGTCTGCGCCTTATCACTCATGATGGCAATTTTTTGCCCCATAACGTGGTTCAAAAAAGTCGACTTCCCAACATTGGGACGTCCTAAAATGGCTACAAAGCCTGATTTAAATGTCATAGTTTCCTTTCATGAGGGGAACACTCCCTCTTATCCAAATACCAATGCCCACAATTTGGGCACAAAAATGATCAGTCCTGTCACCAAGGCAAAGCCCGAAATAACGAGAACCGCTCCTGCCGCCATGTCTTTGGCATTCTTTGCTAACATAGAGAAATGGTAGTTACTGGCTAGATCCACCACATTTTCAAGAGCTGAATTCATAATTTCAAAGGCAATGACCAAAGAAACACTTAAGAGTAGAAAGAGCCACTCTGTTGCTGAAATGCCAAAAAGGAAGCCTGCAACAATCGCTAAGATAGCTGAAAGAGCATGCTTACGCATATTTCGTTCTTCTTTAAAGGCTGTGAAAATCCCTGTCAAAGCAAATTCAAGACTGGCAATCAGGTCTCGATTTTTCCATTTTCGTTTATTGTCTTGTGAGTCCATAGGCTGTCAAAATCTCTTCCTGTAAGCCAAACATTTCCTTCTCTTCTTCCGGACTATAGTGGTCATAACCGTTGATATGAAGGAAGCCATGCACTGCTAAGAAGCCCATCTCGCGCTCAAAGCTATGGCCATACTCAGCTGCTTGCTCACGCGCCTTGTCTACAGAAATAAAGAGCTCTCCAATATAGGTATCAAACTCTGCCATCATTTCTGCCAATTCTGGGTGGTCTTCTAAATCTTCTTCTGAAAAAGCAATGTCCATCTCTGGTTTGTATTCCAGACTAATCACATCCGTCGGGCGATCCGTATCACGGTATTCCAAGTTCAATTCATGGCTGCGTTCGTTGGTTACAAAGGTCACTGCCATTTCTTTGTCTTCTTTCCCAATTTTTTGAGCAGCAAATTCTAAAATTTCTTGCGTCTGTTTTAAGATTTCGTCAGAGACTTGACCCGTCTCATCTACCATTTCAATATACATCTGGATCACCTCACTATTATTTCAATTATAGCATAAAACCAGCCTATATACTAGATACAGGCTGGTTTTCAAACTTTTTATTTGCAGGATAATCTTACACCACTGTTTGCTGGATGGCATGCATCTGGGCATAGATCCCGCCTTGTGCGACCAGTTCTTCGTGTCGACCCCGCTCCACAATGCGTCCTTCCGATAAGACTAAGATCTGATCTGCATCTTGGATAGTAGACAAGCGATGGGCAATGATAAAGGTCGTCCGACCCTTTTGGAGGACCGCCATAGCTTGTTGGATAATTTCTTCTGTTTCCGTATCGATGTGAGAGGTTGCCTCATCCAAAATCAGAATGTTCGGATTCATGTAGAGGGTTCGAGCAAAGGAAATCAATTGGCGCTCGCCACTTGAAAAAGCGGAGCCCTTTTCAACCACTGGATGATCAATCCCCTTTTCAAGGCGCTCTACAAAGGGCCATGCTCCAACTTTTTTCAGCGCATCGATGACCGCATCCCGATCAATGTGATCCTGACTCATGGCCACATTACTGGCAATCGTTCCAGTGAAGAGATAAGGATCCTGCAGGACAATTCCCATATGGCTTCGTAGGCTCTCACGAGAGACTTGCCGAATATCCTGCCCATCAATCAAAATCGCTCCTTCTTGAGGATCGTAGAAACGATAGAGCAGGTTCATAATCGAAGACTTACCCGATCCAGTATGACCCACAAGGGCGATGGTTTGTCCGGGACTAGCCTGAAAGGCAATATCTCTTAGGACTGGCTTGCCTTCTTCATAGGCAAATTGAACGTTGTCAAACACAACTTCTGCCTTCGCAATCTTTAGTTCAGACGTAACATCGGCCTCCAAAGGTTGGTCCAAGAAAGCAAGAACGCGTCTGCCCGTCTCTAAGGATCGCCGAATATTGGGAAATTGACGACTGAGATTGGCCATGAGATCAAACAGATTGATCACATAGTTAATATTGATAAATAAGAAGCCAGCCGTCACACCAATATTGCCCTGTAGGAAAGAAATCCCAGCGATGGTCAAAATGCCTGAAATCACTAAAAACTTGAGCAATTCCGTCAAGGTCCAAGAAGCGATTGAATCAGCTAAGAGGATCCGATCATTCGCTCCTAGCATCTTCTGGGTAGTGGCTTCAAACTCCTCTATTACACCAGGCTCTTGATGATAGAGCTGGATCATACTGGCACCATGCAAGAGTTCATTGACTTGGGTATTGACCTCGCTTCGCGCATCAAAGAAATCCTTCATCG
>CAUTRO010000032.1:0-9329 GCA_963540685.1 uncultured Streptococcus sp. | reverse complement strand
TGAAATACTATTTAAAAGAAGAATTTTTACACGATAACAATGTTAAAAATGCCGGTAATAAGGCACGTAATGATGTTGAAGAAATTGTAAAGAGAGAAGGTTATCAAGCCTTGGTTCTTTCAGTTGATAATTGGTACGAGATGAGCACACTTAAAGCGCAGTTTCATAAATCCAAGGCTATTGGTCAGGCCTTGAGTCAACTAAAGCAAGGTGATGAGCTACTGATCCAGTTTCCCATGCTTCATCATAGTTTTTTCACAACGCATCATGTAAAGAAAGTACAGAAAAAAGGCGTAAAAGTTCATTTTATTATCCACGATCTAGAAGCTCTTCGTTATGTCAATGTTGAGAATTTTCCTTTGAAGCATAAGATTCGCATTCAAATTCAAGAATCAGGTCTTCTGGGTGCAGCTGATGGGATCATTGCCCACAATCCAATCATGAAATCTGTTTTGGTGGATAAAGGGGTTGAGGCAGATAAGATTGTTAGCCTTGGCATTTTCGACTATTTGATTCCAAATTTCCAAGAGAAGACGGGGCTTACTAAGAATCAGCCAATTATTGTGGCTGGTAATTTGGCTCAGGAAAAAGCTGGTTATCTTTACTCTCTTCCTGAAGAACCTGCTTATAATCTGTATGGTGTCGGATTTGATGAGAGCAGAGCACTTACCAACGAGACTTACTTTGGGTCCTTCCTACCTGATGAGCTTCCTGCAGCACTTGAAGGTGGCTTTGGTCTTGTCTGGGACGGGGATAGCGCAGAGACCTGCAGTGGGGTCTTTGGTGAATACCTTCGCTATAACAATTCGCACAAGGCGTCCCTATACTTGGCCTCAGGTTTTCCGCTTGTAGTTTGGAAACAATCTGCTCTCTCACATTTTGTTCTTGAGAAGGGTTGTGGGATTGCAGTGGATTCTCTCAATGATTTGAAGGCGACAATCGACAATCTTTCAGATACTGACTATCAAGATTTGGTTGAAAATGCTAAGCGTGTTGGTCAGGATATCCGAGAGGGCCACTACCTAAAAACAGCTTTAAGACATTTGAAATAAAGGTAAAAGAAGTTCAAAAGGACTTCTTTTTTGTGTTTCAAAAAAATATCACTAATTTTAAAAATTTGTCGTATAAAACTTTCCATCCTTAAAACCGTGTGGTAAAATGATTAAAGTATAAAATTTGTATAAAGAGAAGTTTATATGAAAAAGAAAGATCTTATTTTTTATGCAGGTGCAGCGGTCTTGATGGCTGTATCTGCTCAAGGAGTTAGCGCAGATGAGGTGGTTTCAAAAGAAGCTCCTTCTACTGAAGGTAATCAAGTCCAAGCTGAAAAAACGTCAGAAGTAACTGTTGCTGATAAGACTGTAGCGCCTGTTGCAAGTAACTACGCTGCACCAGCAAATGTGACCGAACAGCCTGTGGCACTTGCGAGCAGTACCACTGCTACAGACACTCATACACCATTTGTAGAGAAAGCTAGAGAAGTAGCGCCTACTGAGAAGACAGAAGAAACTCCTCTTCAGTCTGATGCAGGAACCACTACCTTCTTCAATACAGGTTCAAACGCCCCAGCGGGTCGTTCAACGGATGTGGCGGTTCAGCCAAAATCATTCGTTGATGTAAGTAGCCACAATGGAGAGATTAGCATTGGAGACTACCGCACCTTAGCCAATAAAGGCGTGGGTGGTGTTGTTGTTAAACTGACAGAAGATACATGGTACAATAACCCAAATGCGGAGGACCAAATTCGTAATGCACAAGCAGCAGGGCTTCAAGTATCAACCTATCATTTTTCACGTTACACTTCTGAAGAATCAGCGCGTGCAGAAGCACGTTTCTATATTGCAGCGGCACAACGATTGAATCTTCCAAAGAACACCCTTATGGTCAATGACTTTGAGGATGCTAAGATGCAGCCAAACATCAACCGCAACACCCAAGCTTGGGTAGATGAAATGCGTAAAAATGGCTACACCAATTTGATGTTCTACACCAGTGCTAGCTGGTTGGATGAAAATAACCTTCGCAAGAAAGGTCCTGTCAATACAGCTCAATTTGGCCTTCAAAATTTCTGGGTTGCCCAATACCCTTCTCAAAAATTATCTGTAAATGATGCGAAAAGCTTGCGGTACAATGGAAAAGCTGGAGCATGGCAGTTCACTTCTCAAGCGGAATTGCTTCCAGGTAAACACCTTTTTGACCACAGTGTAGACTATACAGGTCGATTTACAGCGAATGCAAAACCTGCAGCTGACCCGACAGTAGGAAACTTAAGTGGAAAGATCAGCATTGTCAATAATGATACCATGGCTGGTCGCTTTGATGTCGTGATCTCAAATGTCCAAGCACCAAATGGAGTTCGAACAGTCTCTGTACCGATCTGGTCAGAAACAGGTGGTCAAGATGACCTTGTTTGGTATACAGCAAATCGTCAAGCAAATGGAACCTATACCGTCAATGTAAAAGCATCGGACCATAAAAACTCAACCGGTCTTTACAATGTCCATCTTTACTATGTTCAGAACAATGGGCAATTGACAGGCGTTGGCGGAACAAGCACTCAGGTCTTCATTGGGAAAACGCCAAAAGAGTTGAAACCAACAGCAAAATTTTCTATTGAAAATAATAATGTTGAAGCTGGAACTTTTGATGCAGTTGTTCGTAATATTACAGCTCCACTAGGAGTGAAAGAAGTCCTAATTCCGTCATGGAGTCTTGAAAATGGTCAGGATGATCTTATTTGGCACAAAGCCACTAAGCAAAATGATGGTAGTTATCGTGTCACTATTAAGGCAAGCGAACATAAAGGAAATAAAGGAAACTATCGTGCGGATGCCTATATCGTCGACGAATCGAATAGTCGTCACTATATTGCCGAACATGTTGTTTCTGTCGGCTATACTCGACCAAGTGCTGTCCTTACGATTGAAAACAACAATACTGTAGCTGGAACTTTTGATGCAGTTGTTCGTAATGTGGTGGCCCCTAATGGTGTTAAAGAAATCTTAGTTCCATCATGGAGTCTTGAAAATGGTCAGGATGATCTTATCTGGCACAAAGCTACTCGTCAAGCCGATGGTTCTTACCGGGTGACGATTAGGGCAACGGATCATAAGAACTCTACAGGGAAATATCGTGCTGATGCTTATCTTGTAGATGAATCAAACAATCGATTCTATTTGACTGAAAAAGTGGTAGAAGTTCGACAGTCCCGTCCAACTGCTTCGCTTACGATTGAAAACAACAACACTGTAGCTGGAACTTTTGATGCAGTCATTCGCAATGTGGTGTCCCCTAATGGTGTAAAAGAAATCCTAGTCCCATCATGGAGCCTTGAAAATGGACAGGATGATCTCATCTGGCACAAGGCTACTCTTCAAGCCGATGGTTCTTACCGTGCCACTATTAAAGCTAGTGATCATAAGAATTCTACTGGGAATTATCGTGCGGATCTATATATCGTTGATAATGATAACAACCGTTACTATGTGACGGAAACGATTGTAGACGTTAAGCAACAGAAAGTATCTGGAATTATTACGGTTGTCAACAACAACAAGGATACGGGAACCTTTGACGTCATCATTAAGGATGTTTACAGCCCTAAAGGTATACGGGCAGTTCAAGTTCCGACTTGGTCTGATAAGGATGGACAGGATGATCTCCGTTGGTATGAAGCAACTCGTCAAGCGAACGGAGACTACAAGGTTTCTGTCAAGGCTAGCGATCACAAGAACTCTACTGGCAAGTACCATATTCACCTTTATTACATCCAAAATGATGGTTCTCGTGTAGGGGTTGTTACGGCAACCACAGATGTGGAATTTAGAAATCTGACGACCAAGACCCAAGCGTCTATCAAGAATGTTAATTCTGGTGCGGGAACCTATACGGTAACGGTGGACCAAGCACCTCAGGGTCGTCGAATCAAGAACATCCGTGTTGCAGCCTGGTCTCAAGCACATCAGGAAAACCTCTTCTGGTATTCTACAGCACCTTCTGGTACGCATACAGAAGTGCAAGTCTCTGCAGCGAATCACCAGTACCAGAAAGGGAACTACACAACGCACGTCTATGTGGACTATGTGGATGGCGGAGTAGAAGGATTTAACCTTGGTCAAACAGCCCTTTCACCTCGTGTGACGGCTGACCAAACAGCTTACAATCCTCATGTTTCGAATGGTCAACGGGACCGTGTCTTACGAGCGGCAGCAAGTCTTGTTGGTGTTCGTGGGGGAAGTGCAGCCCATCATCAATTGGTTAACGATTACAATAGCGTACGTCCCTTACCAGTTGGATACGCTGTGAAAAATTCTGACGACTGGTGTGATATCTTTGTCACAACGCTCTTCCAGCGTGAGGGCTTGAGTGGTTTGATTGGCCGTGAATGTGGGGTTGAACGTCATATTCAGATTTTCAAACGCTTGGGCATTTGGAATGAAGATGGTACCACTACACCAAAAGCAGGGGACATCATCACCTTTAACTGGGATCAAAATAGCCAGCCAAATAATGGATTTGCGGATCACATCGGAATTGTTGAGAGCGTCTCAAATGGGATCATTCATACCATTGAAGGAAACTCCAACAACCAAGTCCGTCGCAATACGTATCGGATTGGTCATGGCAATATCCGTGGATTTGCAAGTCCTCGCTATCAATAACAAAAAAGAAGCCCTGTGGCTTCTTTCAGAACGTAGACAAACCCTACCAGCAATAGAAACATTTCCATTTTGTAGGGTGGGTACCATATAACGAAAACTCTTAGGAATGCTGATGTAGCGCTATTCTTAAGAGTTTTTTACTTTTTCTATATTTAAAAAAAGACTGAAGAAAATCGTCTAAAATGGACTTTTTCTTCAGTCTGAAAGAAGCCCTGTGGCTTCTTTTTTGATTCTTTTTTCAGGCTTTCAACCCTTCTTCGAAACTCTTGGAAGGGGCTTCGACTTGTATGGTTTCAAGCGTCAGTGGATTGGTAAAAGTCAGGCGGTGGGCATGGAGCATGAGTCTCGCTCCACGCGCAGGATTGTAGAGAGGATCCCCGACAATCGGGTGGCCATGATGGGAAAGGTGGACTCGGATCTGATGGGTACGACCAGTCTTGAGTTGGCATTTGACCAGGCTATTTCGTCCTAATTTTTTCAATTGCGTCACCTGGGTTTCTGCGTACTGACCCTTGCGTGGATCGACCAGGCGCTTGCGCCGATCATGGCGATCGCGTCCGATTTTATCCTTGTAGACGATCGTTTTTTGCGTTAAGCTACCTTGAATCAAGGCCCAGTATTCACGTTGGATTTTTTTATCTTCCAAAATGCGGTTGAGAATGGGGAGGATAAAAGGATTCTTGGCAAATAAAATGGCCCCACTGGTTTCTTTGTCTAGGCGGTGCACGACGTAACAGGTAGATCCAACATAGCTGGAAATATGGTTGAGAAGAGCGATTTCCGTCGGTTCATTGGCATGAGTCTTCATGCCTTCGGGCTTATTGACGATGATGACATGCTCATCCTGATAGAGTTCTTCGACCAGACTGGGGTCACCAGCTAGAAGCTCTTTTTCAGGATAATCATCCGCGTCAAAGATCAGCTGAATCAGGTCCCCTTTTTGAACAGGACTCTGCCAGTTGATGGTCTCTCCGTTCACCAAGACGTGTTTTTTGATCCGTAAAAAATGCCGGATCTTACGGGGAATGAGGAAGTAGTCCTCAAGAAGCTCTTTCACAGTCATCTGGGGAAAGGATGCTGGGATGGAAAATTGATAGTTCATGCTCTTATTGTAGCAAAATCTAAGCTTAAAGAAAACTAAATGAGAACTAGCGAGGAGCTATCTTTTCTTGCTAGGACAGGGAGAAGGTGTTACAATAACAGGTATGAATAGAATAAAAGAATTATTTGAAAATGCGATCACTTTTTTTAGAAAGGATCATCCGCCCAAAAAAGTGGCGGAAGAAGTGCCAGAAACGGAGCTGCCAGAAGAGACAGTAGAGCCGACCTATAGTCGCTCGGGCAAACACAGGAGCAAGCCCCTCTCTCAGCACCCCTTCCGTCGTTTTTGGCGTCGTTTCCATTTGACCAAGATTTTCCTGATCATTGGGCTAGGCTTTAGCCTCTTGACAGGGGGCTATCTCTTCTACCTTGCTAAGACAACCAATGTCAAGGATCTGCAGAATGCACTCAAGGCGACCACCATTATCTATGATAAGAATGGGGACCAGGCGGGAAGTTTGACCGGGCAAAAAGGAACCTATGTCGAACTCGATGCCATTAGTGAAAATCTGCAAAATGCCGTAGTGGCCACAGAGGACCGGAGTTTTTACAAGAACAGCGGGATCAACTATGGCCGTTTCTTCTTAGCGATTTTGACCCTGGGTCGCTCAGGTGGAGGATCGACCATCACCCAGCAGCTGGCTAAGAATGCCTTTCTGTCTCAGGACCAGACGGTGGAGCGGAAGGCCAAAGAATTCTTCTTGGCACTTGAAATCAATAAAAAATACAGTAAAAAAGAGATCCTCACCATGTACCTCAACAATGCCTATTTTGGAAATGGAGTCTGGGGAATTGAGGATGCTTCCAAGAAGTATTTTGGGGTTTCAGCCAGCCAATTAAGCCTAGATCAGTCGGCGGTCCTGGCTGGCATGCTCAAGGGGCCTGAGATCTATAATCCGCTCTATTCGGTAGAAAATGCGACCAACCGCCGCAATACGGTCCTTCAAAATATGGTAGCGGCTGGCTATATTGACCAGGCAACAGCCGACCAATCTGCTGCTGTTGATATCCATGGCCAGCTAGTCGATGCCTATGAAGGGAAGTCGGAAGATTACCGCTACCCATCCTATTTTGATGCGGTCATCAATGAAGCGGTCAACGAATACGGTCTGACCGAAGAAGATATTGTCAAAAATGGCTACCGGATCTACACCGAGCTGGATCAGAATTACCAAGCGAGCATGCAGGTAATCTATGACAATACCGCTCTCTTCCCAGTAGCAGAAGATGGCACGCGCGCAGAGTCTGGTAGTGTCGCTCTTGATCCTAAGACTGGTGGGGTTCGAGCTCTCGTAGGTCGTGTCGGTAGCGATGAAAATCCAGGATTCCGTACCTACAACTATGCCACCCAGGCTGCTCGCAGTCCGGGATCAACCATCAAACCGTTAGTGGTCTATAGCCCAGCCGTTGCAGAAGGTTGGTCTACCAATAAGGAATTGGACAATAGCACCACCCAATACGGAAGCTATGAAGTCAATAACTATGCAGGAATCCAGTCTAGCCCGACGGTACCGATGTACCAGGCCTTGGCAGAATCCCTCAACATTCCAGCAGTAGCGACCGCTAATGATTTGGGGCTTGATACGGTCTTTGAGTACGGTGAAAAATTCGGTCTCAACATGGACAAGGTGGAAAAATCGCTTGCAGTTGCTTTGGGAGCAGGTGTCACTACCAATCCGATGCAGATGGCACAAGCTTATGGAACCTTTGCTAATGGCGGGGTCATGAATGATGCCCACCTCATTACTAAGATTGAAAATGCAAGTGGTCAGGTAGTCAAGAGCCACAGTCAGAAATCAACACGGGTGCTTAGTGGGTCGACAACAGATAAGATGACCAATATGATGCTGGGAACCTTCAGTAATGGTACGGGGGTCAATGCTGCACCTTATGGCTATACCATGGCAGGAAAAACCGGGACGACAGAGACCAGCTTTAATAAGGACCTTTCTGGAGACCAATGGGTGATCGGCTACACACCAGATGTGGTCATCAGTCAGTGGCTTGGTTTCCCAACGACCGATGAAGGCCATTACTTGACCGACAGTAGTGCAGGGACGGCATCGGAGATCTTCCGCAATGTTGCAAATAGTGTCTTGCCTTATACCGACGGAACCCAGTTTGACTCAGTTGAGAACTCTTATGCTGAAAACGGCATTGCTCCAGTCGGAGAAGAAACTATAGAAACAGATACCAAGGAAGACAAAGGTTTCTTTGAGGAAGTCAAAGAGAAAGCGTCTAATATGGTTGACGATGCGAAAAAAGCCATCGACGAAGCCGATATCCCAGGAAAAGCGAAAAATGTTTGGGATACTTTCAAAGGTTGGCTTGGTTTCTAATCAAAAGAGGCTGGGACAAAAGTGTTTCGATTCTACCAAAAAAGCAACGGTTTGTGTGCCGTTGCTTTTTGCATGGTTGCGATAGTCTTGGTAAAATAGAATTGATCAATAAACCATTTAGAAAGGCTACCCCATGCACATTCACTATAACACAAATCAGACAACTTTACCACTAGAACTTGCTTGTGTCTTACCTCAAGACCACATCGTTTTCACCATCGAAAAAGTTGTCAATGCACTGGATGACAGTCACTTCCATGCCTTCTATCAAGCCTTTGGTCGCCCGTCTTATCACCCTAAAATGCTTGTATCTACTCTTCTGTTTGCCTATTCACAAGGGATTTTCTCTGGACGTAAGATTGAAAAGATGATGGCAGAAAATCTAGCCATGCAGTACCTAACAGGGCAGTTGGTTATCAGCTACCGGACCATCAATCGTTTTCGTGTAGCTGAAGGGATGGAAGAACTCATTCGTGATCTTTTCATCGACCTCAATCTTCGTTTAAAAATGGAAGAGTTGGTGACCTTAGATTGTCTGTTTATTGACGGGACTAAGATTGAAGCCAATGCCAACAAGTATAGTTTCGTGTGGAAGAAAGCGACAGAGAAATTCTCCGCCAAACTTCAAGAACAGATACAAGTCTATTTTCAAGAAGAAATCACCCCTCTTATCCATCAGGCTATCGAACTAGATACACAAGAACCTATCTCCTCAGAACAGTTGACTGAGTTCGCTCAAGTCCTTGAAGAAGAATTGGAAAAAATGAACCAAGACATTGAGGAAACGCCCGTTAAAGGAAAGGATGAACGTAAAACCCAACGTCGTAAACTCAAGAAAATCTTGCGTAAAGTCAAAGATGATTTTTCAGCACGTGCTGAAAAATATGAGAGCCATCAAGAGACATTTGAAGGGCGTAACAGCTTTTCCAAAACCGATACAGATGCCACTTTTATGCGGATGAAAGAAGATCATATGAAAAATGGACAACTCAAACCTGCTTACAACTTACAAATCGCTACTGAAAATCAGTTCGTTCTGCACTATGATGTCTATCCAAATCCAACAGATACCAGAACGCTGTTGCCTTTTTTAGAAAGCTATCCACATGAGTTAAAAAGAGTTGTCGCCGATGCGGGATACGGTAGCGAGGAGAATCTTCTCACCTTGGATAGGATGGGTGTTGATCATTTGATTAAATATAGTCTTTTTGACAAGGAACAGAAGAAA
>CAUTRO010000031.1:0-9491 GCA_963540685.1 uncultured Streptococcus sp. | reverse complement strand
TTTTGAACTGCTCCCAGTCAAGTGGACAATGAAATAATAAAAGATTAAGCAACGGCCTTGTTCCTCAATTCAAGAGGGGCAAGGCCGTTGTGCTTCTCTTGAAATCGTTCGTTATTGTAAAAATAGATATATGCATCAATATCAGTGACCAACTCCTCAAATGTCTTGTAGGTCTTCAAATCATAACATTCCGTTTTAAAGTGTCCAAAGAAACTCTCAATTGGAGCATTATCAATGCATTTTCCGACCCGTGACATCGATCTCGTTAATTGATACTGTGTCGTTACCATCCGGTATTCCCGTGAAGTGTATTGACTTCCTCTGTCGCTGTGGATGAGTGGTGTGACATCTGGATTAGCTTCCATAGCCTTTCTTAGGTTCTCCATAACAAGAGGATTGTCATTATGCTTACTGATATGGTAAGCCACGATAGAGCCGTCATAAAGGTCTTTAATAGCGCTTAAATAAGCCTTGCACCCTAATCCATATTGCAAGAAGGTCACATCTGTACACCACTTCTGATTAGGGAAATGAGCTGTAAACTCTCTATTGAGAATGTTCTCTTCGATATTCACAAAACTGGTCTTCGTGCAATAACCTCGAGAACGACGGATAACTGATGAGATACCAAGAATACGCATTAAGCGACGAATTCGCTTCTTGTTATAAGTTGTTCCAAGTTTACGATTGACAAATCGCGTCATTCGACGATAACCTAAAATGCCTCTGTGCTTGGCATGAAGTTCCTTAATGCTCTCCGACAGTGTTTGATTCGTCTTCTCAGATGTCGTTTCCCTGTGATTGAGCCACTTGTAATAACCTGACCGAGATACTCCAAGCAATTGACATAACTGGCTAATAGAAGCTTCATGATGCTTATCGGAATAATCTTTGATGGCTTGAAATTCTTCCAAGTAACGTCCAAGTCTTACCGTCTGTTTCTGCGTCTGATTTCCTCTAACTTTTTTAGCAGTCCTACCTCCATCTCTAAATAGCGGTTGCGCTCTTCTAGTTGTTTGATTTTGAGCTGTAACTCTTCTTCTGGGGTAAGGTTCGGTTTACTGTCTAACCCTTTACCTCTGCGATCTAGGAGTCCTTGACTGCCATCCTTCTCAAACTTTCTCACCCAGGAATAAACTTGTTGGTAGGAAATCCCATATTTCTCAATCGCTACCTGATAGTCCTTATCATGAGCAATGGTGAAGTTAACAATCTCCACACGTTCTTCAAAAGTGGTTTTTCGTCCTTGGTTCATACGACTTAATCCTTTACTAGTTGGTTTGATTTCTATACCACTAGTATACCGTTTTATCCACTTTTCGAGAACACTTCCAGATGATATGTGATAAGTTTCAATGATCGTCTCCAAACTTCCTCTTCCAGATAGATAATCTTGTACGGCTTGTTCTTTGATTTTTTTTGAGTACCTCGTCCAAGTTTTACTTTCTCTTAGTCCTGCTATACCTAAATGTTTGTATTTACGAACCCAAGTTCTAATGGTGGTATCACTGACGCCATATTCCCTTATTAAGCTTGAAATGGATTTGCCTTTTTCTAAATACAAGTTAACAATCTTTAGTTTTTCCTCTGTGGACTTGACATTTCTTTTTGACATACGAAAACTCCCCTTATCGTTTCTAGTGAATTTTTGTTTTTTCACTGTCCACTATAAGGGGAGTATATCATTTTGTCCCAGCCTCTTTTTTGATTCCTTTCAATCAACGAAGGATCTTCGCTCTCACAAGGAAATTCAGAACGTAGACAAACCCTACCAGCAATAGAAACATTTCCATTTTGTAGGGTGGGTACCATATAACGAAAACTCTTAGGAATGCTGATGTAGCGCTATTCTTAAGAGTTTTTTACTTTTTCTATTTTAAAAAAGACTGAAGAAAATCGTCCAAAATGGACTTTTTCTTCAGTCTGACATCAGGCTCTCATAGAGAGCCTGATGTTTATCCTTATGCTGTTTTTTCTACGTTCAAAATTTTCACTTGGTAGCTTCCAGCTGGTGTCTCAACAGTGACAACATCACCTGTTTTCTTACCAATCAATGCGTGACCGATTGGGCTTTCGTTAGAGATTTTTCCTGCAAAAGCATCTGCTCCTGCTGAACCTACGATACTGTATACTTCTTCATCTGTTTCGCCAACTTCTTGAACTGTAACTGTTTTTCCGATCGCTACCTCGTCTACAGCAACTGCATCGCTATCGACGATTTCAGCATAACGGATTTTAGTTTCCAAGCTCGAAATTTGACCTTCAACAAAAGCTTGTTCATCTTTTGCTGCTTCGTACTCAGAATTTTCTGAGAGGTCACCGTATGAACGAGCGATCTTGATCCGTTCTACTACTTCAGGTCGACGAACCAATTTCAATTCTTCTAATTCTTGTTCCAATTTTTCTTTTTCTGCTAGGGTCATTGGGTATGTTTTTTCTGCCATTATTCTTCTCTTTCTATTATTTGAATGAAAAAGCTGTGGACGCGCCACATGCTTTTCCTAGTTTGAACTTGCTTGTGTCAATTTACTATTGACGTGTTCTTCTACATTTTTATTGTGTTCTTCATATGTCTTAGCGAAGAAGACTTCACCATTATCGACATTTGCTACAAAGTATAAGTAATCCGTTTTACTTGGATTCACTGTTGCTTCGATCGCTGAGGCCCCAGGATTGACCACTGGGCCGGGCATCAAGCCAGTATTCTTATAAATGTTGTATGGAGAATCTATTTCCGTATCGATCGTTGCGTCTTCTTTTAAGGTTGTCTTTTGCCCAAGTTTACCTTCTGCATAAAGTATCGCAATGTTACTTTGTAAAGGCATATCTTGGTTCAAACGATTATAGAAGACACTAGCGATATCTTTACGATCCTGATCCGTCGCCCCTTCTTTTTCAACCAAGGAAGCAATGGTCAATACTTCATTCACATTGATGTTCTTGCTTTCAAGTGTTTCATAGTATGGGCTTAAGTTTTGATCCATGGCCGCAAGCATCTGATCAATCATATCTTTTACTGTAGTATCTTTACCATAGTTATAAGTCGCCGGGAAGAGATACCCTTCCAAACGGTAACGAACACCAGAGTCCTTACTTGGCAGGTTGGCCAAGAGTTTTGGATATTTGGCCACCATCTTCTCAATAAAGGCATCATCTTGGACAGCCTTCAAGAAATCTTCTTTCTTAAATGGAGTCTTTCCTGCTTTCTTCGTAGAGACATCTGCTGTGATCGCTGTTGCAATCTGATCAATAGTATAGCCTTCCGGAATCGTCACCTTACCAAGAACTGGAGCTTGAGGAGTTTCGGTTCCCTCTTCCTGTAGTTTTTGGATGATGGTTTCTAAATCCATACTCTTTTGTAAATTAAAATAGCCTGACTTGAAATTGCTGTAGTTCTTAAATTTGGTATAGTAGTTAAAGAACTGGCCATTTTTAACGAGTCCTTTTTTCTCGAGAATCGCTCCTATTTCACGATTACTTGAACCTGCTGGAATTTCAACAGTTACAAATTCTGTGGCATTTTTATCCATTGGCTTGACTGCTGAATGAATATAGGTCACTGCAAAGATCCCGGTCGCCACGATCACAATCAACAAGAGGCTGACCACTGTGCGCACGATGCGTTTGGCAATTTTATTTTGTTTCTTTTGTTTTTGTTGGCGTTTGTTGCGAGAAGAACGGGTCAAGCTTTCCTCTACCGGTTTCTGACTTGGTTCTTTGAGAGCCGGCTTTGTAGGCTCGCTCTTTTCTTCCACAGTAGGAGGGACCACTTCTTGCTCCACCGGATTCGCTTGGGGAGCTGAAGTCGATTCTGCTACTTTCAGAGGTGGTGTTGTTTCTTCCTCATCTTTTCCTGAAGAAGGAGTTTCAACCTCTAGATCCGGTAGATCATACTCTTTTTCAATCTTTAAAAGTTGCTCATTGGCCTCTTCTAAGTCTCTGAGGATCTGTTCTTTGAAGCTTAATAACTTCTCACTTTCTTGTGATTTATCAGTCAAATAATTGACCTCCCTCATCATAATCCTTAATATTATATCTTAAAAGATTTAGAAAAGCAATACAAATTGCCTTTCTTCTTCAAAATACCTAGTTAATCAAGGCTTTTGTTTTGCCAAACCAGATTATACCAAACTTCACCCGCATATTGGGAAGCAGAGAGGCCTTCGTTGGTAAACCCTTGTTTTTCATAAAAAGGAATCAAATAATCATGACAGGTCAGATTGATTCCCTCACGGCCATCCTCCCTCGCAATCTCTTTCATCGCTTCAAGTAAGAGGGTTCCGACTCCTAGCCCTTGGGCTTCTTTGGCAATGGATAGACTTGTAATGGAAATAAAGCCTTTCTCTATCTGACTATGATCTTCGACCTCTGTAAAGGAGGCATCAATCAAATAACGCTCTGGTCTAACAGGGCCTTCTAGATACCCTAAAATCTGACCCTCGCACTCTGCTACTAGAAAAGTCGTTTGAATCTTTTCGATGTGATCTTTTAAAATCTCATGCTCAATCGCTTCTTCTGCCGAAAAATTTTCAAGCTCAATGCGCTCAATCGCATCCAAATCTTCTAGCCTTGCTTGTCTCACTTGAATCTTCTCTTTCATCATCCACTCCTTCTACATTTCCCAAACCATATGGAGACCTAAATCAGATTCCCCTTCATCCCGGAATCCTTGCTGTGCAAAATAGGAAAGCATGTCTTCTGAGCAATCAATCCAAATGGCTTTCTTTCCTTTTTGAACAGCTAGGTCTTTTCAAGCAGCTATTAAAATGGAACCGTAACCTTGACCTTGATGGGCTAGGCTAACTGCTAATCGCAACAGACTGAGACTTTCCTTACCCGCAGGGGATGAATCTTCCGTCGCTAGTAAGTAGGCTACAATATCCCCCGTTTGCTCGATTAGGAGAGAGTTAGACACCTTCGATCCTAGCCTTGCTTCTAACAATTCTTTTCGTTTCTGCACTTCCTTGTCATGGAGCTCTTCTTCGAGCAAAAGCAAGCGCTCTTGATCAGCTAAAGTAATGGGGCGAATGATCATCCTGCACTCCTCTCATCGTTTTTCATAAAACAGATAAATCTGAGTCTGGAACCAAGCGATTCCAGACTCATCATCTCTTATTGTACATTATGTGTCAAACTTGATAATAAACGCTCAAATGAATATTCGTAGGTTTGAATATCTCCAGCCCCCATAAAGACATAAACAGCATTGTCATGATCAAGAAGAGGAGAAACATTTTCAGTTGTAATAATAGCTGAACGTTTAACAATCTTTGCTTCCAAATCTTCAACCTTTACATCACCATGGTCAACTTCACGCGCAGAACCATAGATCTGTGCCAAGTAAACAGCATCTGCTTGATTCAAAGCTTCTGCAAATTCTTCCAAAAGAGCAATCGTCCGTGTAAAGGTATGGGGTTGGAAAATGGCCACAATCTCTTTACTTGGGTACTTTTGACGAGCTGCATCCAAGGTCGCAACAATTTCTGTTGGATGGTGCGCAAAGTCATCGATGATCACTGTTCCATTGACCACTTTTTCAGTGAAACGACGTTTCACTCCAGCAAAGGTCTTCAAATGCTCGCGGACCAAATCCAAGTCAAATCCTGCAATGTAAAGCAAACCAATGACTGCTGTAGCATTCATAACGTTGTGACGGCCAAATGTTGGGATATGGAATTGCCCCAAATCTTCTCCACGAAAATGAACATTGAAGGTTGATCCTGTCGTTGAACGAAGCAGGTTGCTTGCGACAAAATCGTTAGTCGCCTTATCAAAACCATAGTAATAAATTGGTGCTGATGAGGTAATCCGACGCAATTCCTTGTCTTCTCCGTAGATGAAGAGACCCTTACTGATTTGTTTAGCATAATCGTTAAAGGCATTAAAGACATCTTCTAAGCTCGTGAAATAATCTGGATGGTCAAAGTCAATATTGGTGATGATGCTGTATTCAGGATGGTAAGGCATAAAGTGACGCTCATACTCATCCGATTCAAAAACAAAGTATTTGGCAGTGGCAGATCCACGACCTGTCCCATCTCCAATCAAATAACTGGTGTCTGTAATATTTGATAAAACGTGAGCAAGCATCCCTGTCGTTGAGGTTTTCCCATGTGCTCCAGCAACTCCGATACTGACAAAGTCACGCATAAACTCACCAAGGAATTCATGGTATCGTTTATACGTTAAACCATGCTCGTCTGCATAAGCAATTTCTACATTATTCTCTGGACGGAAAGCATTCCCAGCAATGAGGATCTTATCACCTTGCAAATTTTTCACATCAAATGGATAAATTTGAATTCCTGCTTGTTCCAAGCCACGTTGCGTAAAGTAATACTTCTCAACATCTGAACCTTGAACAGTATGTCCCATTTGGTGAAGCATGAGAGCCAAAGCACTCATACCTGCTCCTTTAATTCCAATAAAATGGTATGTGTTAGACATGTTATCTCCTTATTCTTGATCTAGATGGGTTAAATCCAATTCTTGTTTGATCGGCTGTGGTTTCAGCTTGTGCTGGTCTTTATTGTATATTTGGCTGGTCTTTAAGAAATCATAATTGTTTTTCTTTTCAGTAGGTTCTGCCACTTCTGGTTCTTCTGCAGATTCGAACTCTGCAAGGATCAACTGATCTTGACGCAAGCGTTTGCTATATTTCAACAAATCGCCCGGTTTTTCCTTTTGGAAAGGTGCGGTTGGCTGACCAGGCTTCCGTTCAGAAATAAATGGTTTTTTCCGCTTATTTGTGGTGACCGCTGGATCTGTTGTCAGATAAGGAGCCGAGCGTTTCTTCTTCAGATCTTCACGCGCGCGCTCTCTTGCTTCTTCTGCATAACGATTGGCAGGACTTTTTTTATCAATCGGCTCTTTAAAATCAGGTTTTCTTACTGGCCGTCTTTTGGTTAGGGACTCTTCGAGTGGTTGATGGTAAGGATGCTTGGGTTTCGTATTTTCAGCAATGGGTTGCCATTCCAAATAATTTTTATCCACATATTCGCCTGTAATGTTACTGATCAAGTCTGAATCATCGTACAGGTTCATATGGGGCATCTCCGTTAACATCAACTCATTATCCTCTACCTGAGGAAAATATTTTTCTGTCATGTTTGCTTCCTTTCGACACTCCATTAATTATAAACTATTCACAGAATTTTTCAAGTTATTCCGACTGAATTCCTAGAATCTCGCGTATTTCCTCTACAGATAGGCTAGATCTAGTTTCCGTTCCATCTAGAATTGTTGAAACCAGATGGCGTTTTGAAACTTGAAGCTCTTGAATTTTTTCTTCGATAGTCCCACGGGTAATCATGCGGTAGACTTCAACATTTTGTTCTTGTCCCATTCGATGGGCACGGCCAATCGCTTGTTCTTCTACCGCGGGATTCCACCACAAATCGACTAAGATAACGGTATCGGCACCAGTGAGATTCAATCCGACCCCACCAGCCTTCAGTGAAATGAGAAAGGCATGGCGCTCTCCTGCATTAAAGGCATTGGTCATTTCTTGACGATCTTTTGCGGGAGTAGACCCCGTGATTTTAAAGGAGGTCATGCCGAGCTGATCAATCTCCTTCTCCAGAATATCTAACATGCCTCTGAATTGGGAGAAGATCAAGACCCGATGATCGCCATCCTGGATTTGAACCAGAAGGTCGCGAAGACTCTCCAATTTTCCACTGTCTCCTTGATAATCTTCCATAAAAAGGGATGGAGTATCACAAATTTGGCGAAGACGCATGAGCCCCGAAAGGATCTCCACCTTGCTACGATTTAATTCTTCCTCACTAGAGCTTCGAACCCGGTCTTGAATTTGCTTTAATTGGGCTAAATAGATGGTTTTTTGGCTTTCGTCCAACTCATTATGATAGATGGTTTCAATCAAGTCTGGTAATTCTTGAAGGACCTCTGTTTTTTTTCGCCTCATGACAAAGGGTTTTACAAAACGGGCAATGGTATCCGGGCTTAATTTTTGAAATTCTTTTTTAGCAGGAAATAGACCAGGAAGTACAATTTGGAAAATGGACCAAAGTTCTCCAACATGGTTCTCAATGGGTGTACCAGAGAGTGCAAATACATGTGGCACATCAAAACCACGTAAATGTTGGGCAATCTTGGTTTGGGCATTTTTCATGACCTGGGCTTCATCCAAGATCAAGTATTCATAGTGATTCTTTTGGTATTCCTCTACATCCTGACGGAAAGAAGCATAGCTGGTAATGACCACTTGGGGATTGGTTGCGATGAGTTCATCTCGATGTTGCTTGAGGCCGTAGACGACTGCCACATCCATCTGAGGAGCAAATTTTGAAAATTCTTGTTTCCAGTTGTAGATAAGACTAGATGGGGCTAGAATCAAGATTTTCGTTTCAGCTTTGGCGACACTCGTTAAAAATGAAATAGTTTGCAGGGTCTTTCCAAGACCCATATCGTCCGCTAAAATGCCTCCAAAACCATAATGATTCAGCATGGAGAACCATTTGACCCCCGTCTCTTGGTAATCCCTGAGGGTCGCTTGGATCGCTAACTGAGGAAGCGGATAAGCTTCCGGATGGGTTAAATCATGAGCCAAATTCCTAAATTCTTCAGAAAAATGAACATTTTCTTGATCTGCTAACAAATCAGAGAGCTGGTAGGCTGCAATCCGACGGGTCTGCAATTTGCCACCCTTCTTCATCTTAGCCCGTAGATCGGCCAAGGCCCGACTAATCTGCTTCGTTTCTTTATCGAAAACAAGGACTTTCCCGGTATGGCTGACAAAGTAGTCTTCTTGCTCTACTAAAGCTTTTAGGACCTGGTCGACCTCAGCTGGGTCTACACTTTCAAAATCAAAGCCAATCTCCAGTAAACTGCCATTGGTTTTGACATCAATTTTAGGACGTTCCACTTGATAAAGCTCTAAGAGACTATCGGATAAGGTAACCTCTCCTAAAGCTTCAAAAGTCGGGATCTGTTGGTGAAAGAAAGGATAAATCTGCTCACTTGCTAAGGGGTTTCTTTGAGAAGAAAAGTCATCTGTAAAGCCTGCTGCCAGCATGGTCGAAAAGACCTCTTGCTCCTTATCGAAATCACTGGAATACGGAAGGTTTAGAAGTTCCTCGCGCGTAGTCACCACACGATCCTGGTACTGAAAGACCACATCCAGTAGGACCGTCTGGTCCAGCGCTAAGTCAAAATGAAATGCTGGAGTGAAATCGTGGATTAAAAAGCTCTTAGGTGCTGTTATGTCCCCCAGTTTTTTAAATTCTTTCAAACTATAGGAAAGCTTGGTCTGGTCTGTTGGATCAAAGTGCAAGCGTTTTTTTCGGTCTTGATCCATCGGCAGGTCTTGAATAGCCTTCCATAAAGTGCGCTGTTGAGGCGTCAGGTGATAGAAGACACCATTTCGAAACAGGTAAGTAGCAGACTCGACAACCTTGACTTGAGGCTCGGTAATGATCAATTCGTAAAAATCACCATGGTCTTCTACTTGAAAATGAAAGAGATCTTCC
>CAUTRO010000030.1:0-9538 GCA_963540685.1 uncultured Streptococcus sp. | reverse complement strand
AATAATTCCGAGTGCCTGAAACCATTAAGTTTCAGGCACTTTTCTCACGGCGGAAAGTTTCAGTAGATGATTGAATAATTCTAACGAATAAATTTTTTTATTTTTATAGAATTTATTAGATTTGTAAAAAAGAACTGTTTGTCCATATTCTCGAAGTGCTAAGATAAAATCTTAGCACTTTTTGATTTATTCATGGTCTTCTGTGTGTCTGATTTCTGGTTTGACAAAGAGTCGCTCATCGCCTAGATCAATAAGGGATACTGGTGCTTCGTAAAACTGGCTAAGGACATGAGGAGTTAGGATGTTTTCCTTTGGTCCTTGTTCGACAACTTGGCCATGTTTGAGCAGGAGCACATGGGTCATATCTTTTGTAATTTCTTCTGCATGGTGGGTGACGTAGATCATGGTTGGAGCATGATCTAATTGTTTGATCTGATGTATGTGACGGAGTAGTTTTTCTCTGGCGAAGAGGTCCAATCCACTCGATGCTTCATCAAAGATGATCAGATCTGGCTGATCCATAAGGCTTCGTGCAATGAGGACTGTTTGTTTTTCTCCCTGGGAAAGTTCACGGTATTTGCGACCGATCAAAGAGCTAGCCCCAATTGACGTCAACATATCTCGTGCCCAGTTCAGTTCCTCCTCCCCATATGCAGCATATAAAATACTACTCTTGTATTGACCAGTGAGGACAATTTGCTCCGTCAGGAGATGCTCTGGCAATCTTTCTGAAATAAAGGAGCTAACGATCCCAATACGCTTACGTAATTCAGGAATTCCCCCTTTTCCAAAACGAGTCCCAAGGACGGTTATTTGACCGGAACTAGCCCAGTATTCTGACATCAACAGTTTGAGGAGGGTTGATTTTCCTGCCCCATTTAGGCCTAAAATAGCCCAGCATTCATTTTCTTTTACTTGCCAGTTAAGCTCTTTTAAAAGAGTTTTTCCATTTCGGATCAAATTGACGTCTTGTAGTTCAATCAAATTATTCATAACTTCATCCTTTTGATTAAAATCCCCTCTATTCTATCATAAATTATGGTAGAATAGATAGCAGGAGGTAAGGAATGTTTCGAAATAGTAAATTGTTATTCTGGACATGTGAGATTTTATTATTGACGGTGATTTTCTATATTTGGAAATCGATGGGGACCTTAATTTCTCCATTTGTATCCGTTGTAAATACCATCCTCTTACCATTTTTAATCGCAGGTTTTTTATACTATATTACCAATCCAGTTGTGGAATTGTTGGAGAAATACCTTAAAATCAAGCGTGTATTTGGGATTGTGATTACCTTGGTGCTCTTATTTGGCATCGTAGGCTTGGGGATTGTTTATCTCCTCCCTATCTTAATCAATCAGTTAACCAGCTTGATCAACTCGACCCAAGGGCTGTATTGGGAAGTTCAAAGTTTGGTTCGAAAACTGTCGACAAATCCTTTGTTCCAAAATATCAATATCCAATCGACGATTCAGCAGTTGAATCTCTCTTATATGGATATCCTTCAAAATCTCTTGAATAGCGTGACCAACAGTTTAGGTAGTGTGGTCAATACCATTGTCAATACGGTCTTTATTTTGATCATGACACCGATCTTCCTAGTTTATTTCTTGATCGACGGGAAGAAGTTATTACCCATGTTGGAGCGGACCGTTTTACGAAATGATAAACTCAACATTTCAACTCTCTTGGTGAGTTTAAATTACACTGTCTCCCGCTATATTAGTGGTATTTCGATCGATGCTTTGATCATTGGCATATTAGCCTATATTGGTTATAGTATTATTGGCTTGAAGTATGCTTTGGTATTTGCGATCTTTTCTGGACTGACCAACTTGATCCCATATGTAGGACCAACGATCGGCTTGATTCCAATGATTATCACCTATGCCTTCACTGACATAGATATGATGATCAAAGCAGTCATTTACATGTTGATCATCCAGCAGATTGATGGGAATATTCTTTATCCGCGCATTGTTGGCGGCGTGATGAAGGTTCACCCGATTACCATTATGGTTCTTTTGTTGCTCTCTAGCAATATCTACGGAATTATCGGTATGGTCGTCGCTATTCCAGTCTATTCAATAGGAAAAGAAATCGTGAAATTCTTGGTGAATCTATATGATAATCACCGAGCTGCAAAAGAACAAAAGAAAAAAGAAGAATTTGGAATCATCAATAAATCTTAGACTCTAACGCCTATATGGGCCTTAGAGTCTTTTTTGTACATTTTTTTGAAAAAATGCCATTAAATAGTCACCAAGCGCTATGAAATGTGTTAAAATAATAGTGAATTTTGAAAGAAAAATATGAAAAAGGTAGGGAAAGATGAGACTCCTTTTATCCAAAAAACAGAGACGCCAATTGCAATTGTTAGAAATCTTGATCAAGGAAAAAAGATGGTTCCACTTAAAAGAACTTGCAAAGCAATTAGATTGTACGGAACGCTCGTTAAAAGAGGATTTGTCTAATCTTCGTAGCACGTTTGATGAATTTTTAATTGAATCATCGACCAATGGGATCAAAATCAGTTATGAGGATTCGGTTGGGCTTGAGGTGATTTACCATCACTTTTTTAAAGAATCACAAGCCTTCGCTTTGATTGAATACCTCTTTTTTAACAAGGATGTATCCAATGAGTATATTTGTAGAAAGTTTGATCTGAGTTATCAATCTTTTTACCGCTTGATTCGGACTATTAATCAAAAACTGCAAACAAAATACAATGTAAAGATTGATTTGAAACCTCTCAATCTGGTTGGAAATGAGATTGATGTTCGTTTCTTCTATGCCCAGTATTTTGCGGAGCGTTATTACTACATGGAGTGGCCCTTCCCTGAATTCAAGGAAAATGCTGTGACCGATCTGATCACCTTCTTCTTCAAGCTCTACGGCTATCCATTGACCTTCTCTGTTATCAAGTCTTATAAAGTTCTCTTGACGGTTTATCTATCTCGCATTAAGCAAGGTTATTTTATTGACATGCCGACGAACTTTGATATCTACAAGGAACAGTATCAAGGGGTGACCAATGTCGAAGAGATGTTGCGTTACTTTAGCTTGCAACTAGGTGTAGAGTTAAATGAAAAAGTGTTGGAACAATTCTTCATTATCTTTATTCAGGAGAATTTCTATTTCAGTCCAGAAAGCTTGATCGAAGCAGCGGAAACAGATCCTTATGCAAAAGAGTCGACAGCTCTCATCAAAGATATGTTCAAGGATCTATGCTATACCTATGATTTAGAGATTGAAAATCTAGATGAGATGCTGATGCACGTGCACAATACATCGCATCTAGGTCGTAAGGAACTGTTCTCTGAGTTTCTCTTATTTGATACGAAGACCAATACCAATGAAGATTTTATGAGCATCTTCCCAGCCTTCTATGATGATTTGAGAGATCATTTGATCACCTATATGAAAACGATGAAGCAAGATCTGAATGAAGAAATTCTCAAGCACATGATTTATACGGTCTACACGCACTGGGAGCGTCTCTTACCACAGTTATTACGCCGCCGAAAATCGATTAAGGTTTTGATTATCAGTCGTTTTGACGACCACCATGCCAAATCCATGATCGACTTCCTTGATTTCTACTGTACGGATAACTTTGAATTCACACAGATGATCAAGTACAATCTAACAGTGGAAGATATCGAAGCTTCGGATGCTGATGTTGTGGTAGCCAACTTTATGATGCCGGAATTAAAGAGAAAACCTTTTATCTGTACAAGCAGCCTATCATCACTTGAGTTAGTTGAGAAACTCAATGCTTTCTTTTATGATTTTACTAGTGCAGAACACTAAAATCAGGACTCGGTCCTGATTTTTTGATGGAAAAAAGAAAATCATATAGAAGAATGCAGGCTCTCATATTTTGTGGTATAATAAACAATATTATATACTGGAGGAAATTATCCATGGAAGACCCTGGCAGTCAGGAAATTTTACTGGAATTTATCTTATTGATTGTTTTGACATTATTGAACGCCTTTTTCTCGGCGACTGAGATGTCAATGGTATCGCTGAATCGTTCGCGTGTAGAGCAAAAGGCTGAAGAAGGGGATAAGAGATACATTCGTCTGCTCAGCGTATTGGAACAGCCTAACCATTTCTTGTCCACCATTCAGGTAGGAATCACCTTGATTACCATCTTATCTGGGGCTAGCCTGGCAGATGGTCTTGGTCATGTGATTGCTGGTTGGATGGGCAATACCAAAACAGCACAAGCAGCTGGAAGCTTTTTATCGCTCGCATTTCTGACCTATATTTCGATCGTCTTTGGGGAATTATACCCGAAACGAATCGCCATGAACTTGAAAGATGAGTTGGCAGTTCGAACAGCTCCGATTGTTATTTTATTAGGAAAAATTGTCAGCCCCTTTGTTTGGTTGCTTTCAGCATCGACCAACCTCGTTAGTCGCTTGACACCGATGAAGTTTGATGATGCGGATGAAAAGATGACGCGGGATGAAATCGAGTATATGCTAACTAATAGTGAAGCAACACTAGATGCTGACGAGATTGAGATGCTCCAAGGAATCTTTTCATTAGATGAAATGGTAGCGCGTGAAGTCATGGTTCCACGGACAGATGCCTTCATGGTTGATATCAATGATAATACTAAAGAAATCATTGAAAGTATCCTCAAGCAAAACTTTTCACGGATTCCTGTCTATGATGATGACAAGGATAATGTGATTGGGCTTATTCACACCAAACGACTCTTGAACGAAGGATTTATTAATGGTTTTGATAATATTATCTTGAGGAAGATTTTACAAGAGCCATTGTTTGTTCCAGAAACCATTTTTGTGGATGATCTTTTGAAGGAATTGCGCAATACGCAAAATCAAATGGCCATTCTGCTCGATGAATACGGCGGGATGTCTGGATTGGTTACCCTCGAAGATTTGTTAGAAGAAATCGTCGGTGAAATCGATGATGAGACGGATAAGGCTGCAATCGATGTTTTTGAAATTGCGGACAATACCTATGTCGTACAAGGAGCCATGTCACTAAATGACTTTAACGAATATTTTGATGTTGAGTTGCAAAGTGATGATGTGGATACCATTGCAGGGTATTATCTGACAGAAGTTGGGCGAATTCCAACCTTGAAAGAGCGACTCAGCTGTGAAGTCGATAGTCAAAAGAAACACCTCATTTTGACAAATGACAAAGTAAAAAATGGTCGTGTGACGAAGGTGAAAGTTGAAATTTCTGAAATCGTCGAGGAAGATGAAGAAACAAAATCAAAAGAAGACTAGAAAATAGAGGATTGGACGTGTTCCAGCCTCTGCTTTTTTTCTTGTCAGGACCGGTTGAATTTTCAAAAAATTTTAAAAATTTCTGAAATAGTCTTGACAGCAAAAAAAAATTACGGTAAGATAATACCCATAAATAAAGAAAGCAGAAAAATAAACATGAAGCAACAAACCAATTCAACTCAAAAATTTTACTTTAGCTACTTTAGATAGTGTTTGTAGACATGATCTCATGGATGCAAACAACCCAAGCAATTTGTTTGTATCTATGTGGCTAAGATTTTTGATGATGGTCCATAGAGCTAGTATCTAAATGGACCGAGGTTTTTGTAACTTGTTGGAGAATTTCAGACATCCGTTTAGAGAAGAATCTAAGCGGATTTTTTATTTATTTTTGCAGCAAAGGAGTTTGAAATGAAAGTAGTCAAAAAATTACTAGCACCCGTACTAGTTGTGGGGCTGTTGTTAACCTCATTGGTGACCTTACACCATCTGAAGGATGCTAAAAAAGAGAATGTGTATCGGATTGGGATTTCCCAGTACATCACCCATAAGTCTCTCGATGCGACTCGAAAAGGTTTTATCGAGGAGTTGAAAAAAGAAGGCTATGTGGATGGAAAAAATATCCAGATTGATTTTCAAAATGCTCAAGGGGAGCAGCGAAATCTGAAAAATATTTCCAAACAATTGGCTGAAGAAAGTGATTTAGTCTTTGCCATTGCGACACCATCTGCTCAAAGCTTGGCCAATACAACGAAAACAACGCCGGTTGTCTTCTCAGCTGTGACCGATCCATTGGCAGCCAAGTTGGTCAAAAGCTTGAAGAAACCGGGGGGCAATATCACTGGTACAAGTGACCAGTCAGAAGATGCGATTGCTACACAGGTAGACTTGATCAAACAAGTACTACCAACAGCAAAAACAGTTGGAATCCTCTATACACAAAGTGAGCCCAATTCAGTTGTCCAAAAAGACAATGCGAAGAAGATCTTAGAAGCCAAAGGCTATCAAGTGGTTGAAAAAACAATTCTTGATAGTAACAATGTGAAAGCAGCAGCAGACAGTATTATGTCAGAAGCAGATATCGTCTTTGTACCGACTGATAACATCATCTCTTCGACAATGGAAACCATTAAACAGGTTTCCCTCAGCCACAAGGTCCCTGTATTTGGTGGTTCAGCTGAGATGGTGGCTACTGGAGGCTTGTACAACTTTGGTACGGATTACGAAGAATTGGGTAGACAAGCTGCTCGGATGGCCATTCGCATCATGAAGGGGGAGAAACCTGAAAATATCGCAGTTGAAGCGCCTGAAAAATTAGAATTGCACACCAATAAAGAGATGGCTAAAAAGCTGGGAATTGATATCAGTTCATTGAAGGTAGAGAAATAGGAGGTTTGGGATGAATTTCGTTTTATCAAGTTTATCAGAAGGTTTATTGTGGTCGATCATGGCGATCGGTGTTTACTTAACTTTTCGAATTTTAGATATTGCCGATATGACGGCAGAAGGAGCCTTTCCACTTGGAGCAGCAGTTGTGGCCTCACAGATCCAGGCAGGACGCAATCCTTGGATAGCAACTCTCTTAGCGTTTGGAGCAGGAATGTTGGCTGGGTTGGTTTCTGGGATTCTCCATACAAAGATGAAAATTCCAGCTCTCTTAACAGGGATTGTCACTTTGACCGGTCTCTACTCCATTAATATCAAAATCATGGGAGGGGTTCCCAACCTCTCTATTGGGGATGCGAGTACGATTTTCAAGAGTGTGATGAAATTGGGCTTGTCCAATGAAGAAGCGGTTTTCTTGATTAGTATTTCTTGTTTGATCATCGTTTGTATCTTGTTAACCCTCTTGATGAAGACGCAACTTGGTTTGGTCTTGCGTTCAACTGGTGACAACATTCCGATGAGTGAGGCGAATGGGGTTAATGTGGACAACATGAAGATGTTGGGCTACATGATTTCAAATGGCTTGATTGCTCTGTGTGGAGCCATGTTTGCTCAAAATGATGGTTTCTCAGATGTGACTTCTGGTACAGGGACGATCGTGGTTGGCTTAAGTGCAGTGATTATCGCTGAAGTTTTGATTCACGAATTGACCATTGGATGGCGCTTGCTTTCCATCGGGGTTGGAGCCATTGTCTACCGTTTGATTATCTTAAATATTTACGAGATCCCAAATCTCGATCAAAATATGGTTCGGCTCTTCAATGCGATCTTGCTCGCGATTGTCTTGTTCGCTCCTGAAGCGCAAAAACGTCTTCGTGTTCGCGGATTGAAGTTAGGAAATAAGTAGGAGAATAGTATGGCAACATTATTATCAATTGAGGGCATTCATAAGACTTTTGAAGCAGGAACGGTTAATGAAAACCACGTCTTAAAAGGCTTGGATCTCCAAGTGGAAGAAGGAGATTTCATTTCGGTCATCGGTGGAAATGGAGCTGGGAAATCAACCTTGATGAACATCTTGGCGGGCAATTTGGTCGTTGATGAAGGGGATATTTTGTTAGAAGGCAACTCCATCAAAAATACGAGTGTTCGTAAGCGTGCCAAGGATATTGCGCGTGTATTCCAAGATCCTAAGATGGGGACAGCTTCTCGCTTGACCATTGAAGAAAATATGGCTATTGCCCAACGTCGTGGTCAATCTCGTGGTTTAGGCTGGGGAGTTCGAGAGAAAGACCGTGCATTATTCCGTGAAGCCTTGAAGGAATTAAATATTGGTTTAGAGAACCGTCTCAAGGTGGATACCGAATATTTATCTGGTGGACAACGTCAAGCTTTGACCTTGGTCATGGCAGCCTTGGTCAAACCGAAACTCTTGCTACTGGATGAACATACTGCAGCGCTCGATCCAAAGACCAGTGAAATGGTCATGGAATTGACCCAAAAGATCGTGGAGAGCCATGATTTGACAACCTTGATGATTACGCACGATATGAACCATGCTATCGAATATGGCAACCGCTTGATCATGCTCTACCAAGGGAAGGTCGTTGTCGACGTCAAAGGGGAAGAAAAGAAAAACCTAACGGTTGAAGATTTGATGCACCTCTTCCAAAAGAACAGTGGCGAAACCTTGGTTAGTGATGAATTGGTACTGGGTTAAAAAATCTTTATTTAGCTGATCCTGCATTGAATGAACCAGTTCCTGGATAAAAAGGTTCTTGAAACTGGTTGATAAAGTTTTGACCAAGGTAATAGTGAGGTTGGATATCTTTGTTCCAACCTCCTTTTTCTGCTAGAATACAGGACAGATCTTCCAATTATACAAACTGTACTAGGACAAGGAAAAATTTTGAAAATAACAGATTCTTTTCAAAAAAGAGACCAAATCTCTTTATAATAGATGGAATCATGTTATAATAAAGTCATAAAACGTTTTCAAGAGAGAAGGACAAGACATGGAAAATGAAACAGTTGACTATGGAAAAGTAACAGGAATGGTACACTCTACGGAAAGCTTCGGTGCTGTAGATGGACCAGGGATCCGTTTTATTGTCTTTCTTCAAGGCTGTCAAATGCGGTGTCAGTATTGCCATAACCCGGATACTTGGGCTATGGAAACCAACAAGTCTCGTGAACGAACAGTAGATGATGTATTGGAAGAAGCCCTCCGCTATCGTGGTTTTTGGGGGCAAAAAGGTGGAATCACTGTCAGTGGAGGAGAAGCCCTCTTGCAGATAGACTTCTTGATTGCCTTCTTCACAAAAGCTCAAGAGTTGGGCATTCACTGTACGCTTGATACTTGTGCTTTGCCTTTCCGTAATACCCCTCGTTACCTGGAAAAATTTGACAAACTGATGGCAGTGACCGATTTGGTGCTCCTTGATATTAAGGAAATCAATGATGAACGGCACAGATTTGTAACCAGTCAAACCAATAAGAATATTTTGGCCTGTGCCAAGTATTTGTCTGATATTGGCAAGCCGGTTTGGATTCGTCACGTCTTGGTGCCAGGTTTGACAGACCGAGATGATGATTTGATCGAACTTGGAAAATTTGTCAAAACCCTTAAAAATGTTGATAAATTTGAAATTCTGCCCTACCATACTATGGGTGAGTTCAAGTGGAGAGAATTAGGTATTCCTTATTCCCTAGAAGGAGTAAAACCTCCAACAAAAGAACGGGTTCAGAATGCTAAGGACTTGATGGAAACTGAAAGCTACCAAGATTACTTGAAACGAGTTAAAGGATAAAATAAATCGAGAGAGTGGGACAGAAATCGGTAATTCGTTAGAATTCGATTTCGTCGTCCCACC
>CAUTRO010000029.1:0-9567 GCA_963540685.1 uncultured Streptococcus sp. | reverse complement strand
CCTCCCTTTTCTGTAAATAATCGCGAATCGCTGCCACCATCTGCTGCACCTGGTCATCAGCAAACACTTGATTCTCGCCATTTTCTACATGATTGGTTCCCTCAAAAGAAAAAATAGGAAGGCCTCGTCGGCTGAGTGTTTGCGTGATCTGATCGACCTCATCATAGGGATTGATATCCAAATAGAAATCCAATTTTTCTATGACTGTTCGACTCGTCAAAGGATCAAAGGAGGGGTAAAGAAAGAGGTTGGGGTAGCGTTCCAATTGCACCAAGTTAAAGCCAAAATGGCTATGGGCAAGAACATGAATCGCCACCTCTGGTAGTTCTTTTAAGAGAGTCTCTAACTCATGGATATCAGCTGTATGGGTATAAATAGCCGCATGATAAGGAAAAGTTCCCACTAGATCTTGGAAGGTTTGTTTCAAGATTGGTTTCCGCAGGAGGATCTCTTCCCAAGAGAGGGCATAATAAAACCACCATAGGTCGCGGAAACGATTGAAGCGTTTGGAGGTCCATGGCTTATTATGAGAGGTGTAATGAATGACCCCAGGGATCCCTTGAAAGGCCTCATACCAGTCCAAGTCCCCATAGAGGTACTGGTCCTTATCAGATCCTACTTGTAGATTATAAGTCCAAGGCAAAGGGTACCAAGCATCTTTGAAATACAGATTCAAAATTCCTTGGTCTCCGTAAACATGCTGATGGTGCTCCTGAGTTAGCTCAAAGAGTGCCTCTGTCACCTGATGCTCTTGCCACCAAGCCTTATCAATCAGTAAAAGTCCAGCATTAAAACCATCTGTCGTCGTTGGCTTGTCTACCACTGCTCCCAGTCCATACCCCTTCAGGTCGACTGCAAACAGAGGAGATAAATCTTGTGTAAAGATCATATCACAATCCAGATAGAGGATCCGTTCTTCTTCCACAATCTCTGGAATAGCGTAGCGGAAATAGGTCGCATAGTGAATGTGGCTACTCGGAAGCGAGAAGGACTGAAATTTCTCTGGAGACATCCGACAATTGATCACTTCGGAATCCAATAGGCGCAAGCGCTGATTCATGATAGCAAACCACTCTGTTGGTAGATCTTCATTTAAGACATAAATTTTCAACTGGTCCTGATGGGCACACAGTGACTTTATTGCGGTTTCCAACTTTTCCATATAAGATAAATTGGCTGAAAACACAACAGCTTTATTACTCATAACTCCCCCTTATTTTCTTTCATTAGGATACCATTTTCAAGAGAAGAATACAATCTCCAGGCACGAAAAAAGAGGCCTAGACAAGTGTCTATAACCTCTATTCCATATGTTTCTTATTTTTCATCCACGGCAGCTAATGTGGCATCCACCAAATTCGCTCCCAAAACATGTTTAAAGTGATTTAAGGCAAACTGGTGATTTTCAGGAGTGAGTGACGCAACTGCAGGCTCTACCACTTCAATCTGATAACCCAGATTGTAGGCATCAACCGCTGTATGGAGGACACAGATGTCCGTTAAGACTCCCGTCAAAATAACAGTATCTACACCACGTTCTCGAAGACGGATATCCAGGTCCGTTCCTGAAAAAGCAGAATAATGACGCTTGTCCATCCAAAAGACGCGTGGATCAGCTTGATGTTGCTGATAAAAATCAGCTAAGGGGCCGTACAAGTCTCGTCCACTAGTCCCAATGATATTATGGGGTGGGAAGAGCTTGCTCTCTGGATGAAAAGGATCATTCCCTTCATGAGCATCAATAGCAAAAAAGATATAGTCTCCTTGGTCAAAGGCCAACTTGGTCACCTGGGCAATGCTATCAGAAATGGCTTGTGCAGGAGCTCCTGCCGTTAGCTTACCTTCGTCCGCTACAAAATCAAAGGTGTAGTCAATCGAAATTAACGCTTTAGTCATTAGTAGTCTCTTTTCTTAATTTCTTCAAAAATATCTGGGATCAAAACTTTGAGATAAGTTCCCTTCATCCCGAGTGAACGACTTTCAATAATACCAGCTGATTCCAATTTCCGAAGCGCATTGACAATCACAGAGCGGGTAATACCGATTCGATCCGCAATCACAGAAGCAGTTAACTGTCCTTCATTCCCCTTCAATTCCCCAAGGATGGCAGAAACCGCCCGCAGTTCAGAGTAAGATAAGGTATTCACAGCCATATTGACCGCTGTCCGGCGACGAATGTTTTTCTCGTCTTCCTCTCGTTGGAAGTTCAACATTTGAATCCCAACTACAGTACTAGCAATCTCAACCAAGATCAAATCATCATCCGCAAACTGTTTATCATTGCGCCAAATGATTAAGGAACCCAACCGAATCCCAGAAACATGAATAGGCGCAATGGTGGTCAAGCCATCAGGAAATTCAGACTTGGTTTCAACCGGAAAGATACTCAAATCATGGTCCACATCTAAATTAGCTTCTGTATCGTAGACCAAACTAGCCGCCTTGGCATAATCCTCTGGTAATTTTTTATTTTGAAAGAAAGCTTCTACCCGGTCATTGTTGGTC
The DNA here is from genome assembly GCA_963540685.1 of uncultured Streptococcus sp. GTDB lineage: Bacteria > Bacillota > Bacilli > Lactobacillales > Streptococcaceae > Streptococcus. The sequence continues at coordinate 7,062 of CAUTRO010000029.1, read as the reverse complement.
TTATACCGCATGAAATAACCAAGGAGAGTTCCCTTACTGTTAATGATACAGGCATTACAGTGAATAATATCCGCCAATTGCTGGGCAATATCATTGTAAGGCATCTCAGCCTGCAACTGTTCATCTGTCCGTTTCAAGATAGATGTAATCTTACGTGTCTTTTCTAATAAGTTTGCCATAATAAACCTCGCATATAGTCAGCTCAAGTATATCATATAAGTGTGGGAATTTCAATCAAATTATCTGAAAATTATTTATTTTTTCTACAATTGTGCGCAATTCAGAAAAATGTCAGTAAGATAACATCTATTTTATAGAATAAATCAAAAAAGATTGAAGACCTTCCTCTTCAATCTTTTTTTGATTAGCGTTTGTATTGTTTCAAGAAGCGGGTCATTTTTTCTTGAATTTGAGCCAATTCATCTACACGTGGTAGGTAAACAATCCGGAAGTGATCTGGGTCCTTCCAGTTAAATCCACGTCCATGAACCAAGAGAATCTTTTCTTGTTTCAAGAAATCTAAAACAAATTGCTCGTCATCATCGATACGGTACATTTCCCGATCGATCTTAGGAAAGATATAAAGACCAGCTTTTGGTTTGACTGCTGAGAGACCTGGAATTTCATTGATAGCTTTGTAAATAAAGTTGCGTTGCTCGTAGATTCGTCCACCTGGAAGCAAAAGTTCATCTACAGATTGGTAACCTCCAAGAGAAGTTTGAACCACTTGTTGAGCCAAAACGTTTGAACAAAGACGCATATTGGACAACATATTCAAGCCTTCAATATAGCCTTTCACATGGTGCTTAGGTCCGGACAGAACCATCCAACCAACACGGAAACCTGCAATCCGGTGAGATTTTGACAAACCATTCATACTCACACAGAAGAGATCAGGTGCTAGACTTGCGATAGCTGTGTGTTTTTCACCATCCATGACCAAGCGGTCATAAATTTCATCCGCAAAGATGATCAAGTTATTTTGACGAGCGATCTCCACAATCTCAAGCAGGATCTCATCTGGATAGAGGGCCCCAGTTGGATTGTTTGGATTGATCACAACGATGGCTTTGGTATTTGAGGTAATTTTCGACTTGATATCCTCAATATCTGGATACCAATTTGCCTCTTCGTCACAAAGGTAATGGACTGCATTTCCACCAGCTAGGCTGACTGCCGCTGTCCAAAGAGGATAGTCTGGCATGGGAACCAAGACCTCATCACCATTGTCAAGCAGTCCTTGCATAGACATAACGATCAGCTCACTCACCCCATTGCCGACGTAAATATCATCGATATCCACATTTGGAATTCTCTTCAACTGGCAGTACTGCATGATCGCCTTCCGAGCTGAAAAGATCCCTTTTGAATCCGAATAGCCTTCACTATCACGCGCATTCATGATCAAATCATGGATGACTTCATCGGGTGCTGTAAAACCAAATTCGGCAGGATTTCCTGTGTTCAAACGGAGGATTTTTTCTCCATTTGCCCGCATGCGCATGGCTTCTTCCAAGACTGGACCACGAATATCATAAGCGACATGTTCCAGTTTACTTGATTTATTATATTCCTTCATATTCTGCCTCGATTCACGAAATTATCTCTATTATACCACTAGTTCAAATAGAGTACAAACCGAGGACTTTAAAATTTACGCAAAAATAAGATAGAAAAAGCTTAACTTTACCTTTACATTCCAACTTAAAAGAGATAAAATATAAGTGTATAGAGAATGGAAGCACCTTCTATTCTATCCATGTTTTCAAGCTATCAGGAGGTAGGAATATGTCTCAAAAATATGAAAACATTATGGTCGCTGTCGACGGCTCTCATGAAGCAGAATTGGCATTTGAAAAAGGGGTCAATGTCTCTCTTCGTAATGGCTCTAAATTGACCATTGCCCACGTCATCGATACCCGTGCCCTGCAAAGCGTCTCAACTTTTGATGCTGAGGTGTATGAAGAATTGCAAGAAGAAGCCAATGAGTTGCTCAAAGGCTACAAGGAACGTGCTGAAAGAGTCGGCGTTCAAAATGTTGCCACTGTTGTAGAAATGGGGAATCCGAAAGTTCTCTTGGCAAATGACATCCCTAACAAAGAAGGGGTTGACCTCATTATGGTCGGGGCTACCGGACTCAATGCTTTTGAACGTCTCATGGTCGGTTCCTCCTCAGAAGACATCCTTCGCCACGCTAAAGTAGACTTACTAGTGGTTCGGGATAAGGACAAAACGATGTAAGAAAGAAAAAGTTTGGAACAACGGTTCCAAACTTTTTTAGTTTTCTTTTGTTACTTCTTTTGGTTTTGCGTGTTTTTCATAAGCTTTCAGTTGGCGATCGAGTTCTTTTTTGATAGCGGGTTCTGGGGCGTATTTTTCTTCCCAATCATCTGGCTTCAGAATTTTGTGGGTTACTGGATCAAAGTGTGCCTTTCCATCCGGGAAAATCTTCCCCATATTGGCACGGTGAACAATCTCAAAGACCTCTTCCGGATCGACCCCCATTAGAACAAAGCTACCATAAGTCAGATAGAGCGTATCAATTAAAGCATCGACCTGGCCTACCAGAGAGATCTCAGCCGGATGTTTGCTTCGAACCTTCTCTGCTGCCTTGTCCAAGGCTTCGTGAAGAGCTGCTACGGATTGATCGAATTCTTCCTCACTTGAACTAGCTGCTCGGACAAATTCCACCAATTCCTCTTGCTTAAACGTGGTCCGATAGAGGGCATCTTGAGGCTCCCAGACAACCGGTTGTTCCTGGGTTTTTCCATCCATTACGCCATGGAAGGTTTTGACCTTATTGAAGTGATCATCCTTGGAAAGAAAGAGCTCTTTCTCCGAGAGAATGCCAAAGTGCTGCAGGGCTTTCTGGATACCATCCTTACTATTACTGGTGGTTGTATGCTTGGCAATCGCCTTGACACTCGTCGTCCCATTTCCCATCGCAATGGACAAGCCTACACCTGAGAGCATCTCTAAGTCATTATCCGAATCTCCAAACGCCATGACTTCATCAATGTCAAAGCCAAATTCCTGACCCACAATACGAATCCCTTCCAGTTTCGAAATCCCTGGGTTGAGGACGTCTGCTGCAAAGGGGCTGGACCGTGTAAATTTCAGATCCGGAAACTCTTTTTCAATTTTTGCAGTCTCTTCTGGACTTGATAAAATTAATACCTGGTAGATTGGTTCCTGCGCTAGTGCATAAAGAATTTTCCGATCTTGTGGAACCACTTTACTGACCACTTTATTAAAACCTCGACTGACGGTACGGGCCATTTTACGGGGGACAAAACGACTGGACCAAGTCGAAATGGGACTCATCCCAAAACTCATAATACGAGAACCATATACGCCATCTTTGGTTCCTAGAGCAATTTCCTTACGGTGCTTCTGAGCATAGTCAATCAACTGGTGCAAACTTTTTTTGTCGATTGGACTGGTAAATAATACGCGGTCCTTGGTTACTATATACTGGCCATTATAGGTCACAGCAAAATCAAAGCCATAGCGCTCCATGAAAGGTTTGACAAAAGCTGGACCTCGCCCCGTTGCAAGACCAACATAAATTCCTTCCTCTTTTAAAGATTGGATAGCTTTTTCGGTCGATTTGAGAACTGCTCGACTATCATTCACCAAGGTTCCATCGATATCAAAAAAGACTGCTTTTATTTCCATGTCTACTGTTTCTTTCTTTTTGTGTTAAAATAAATTATATCACATATTCCAAGGAGCTTCACATGTTTAAGAAAATTTTAGCACTACATACTGGAGGGACCATTTCCATGGCAGCAGATGACTCCGGAGCAGTGATCACCAATGAAGTCAATCCCATGAACCAAGTTACTTCTCCAATTGAAGGGATTGAAGTCACCTCAGAGGATATCTTCAATCTGCCAAGTCCACAAATGACACCGCGTCACATGTTAGCTCTGTATCAAAGAATCAAAGAGGCAGCCAGCCACTTCGACGGGATCGTCATTACACACGGGACAGATACGCTGGAAGAAACAGCTTATTTTTTGGATACCATGGAGTTACCAGAAATCTCCGTAGTGATTACAGGAGCCATGCGAAGTTCCAACGAACTTGGAAGTGACGGTGTCTATAATTTCTTAACAGCTCTCCGAGTCGCAGCTGATCCAAAAGCACGTGATAAGGGTGTCTTAGTCGTTATGAACGACGAAATTCATGCAGCCAAGTACGTCACCAAAACCCACACCACCAATGTCAGCACCTTCCAGACACCAACTCATGGCCCACTCGGTTTGGTCATGAAAAAGGAAATCCTTTTCTTTAAAACAGCCGAGCCACGAGTACGCTTCAATCTCGATAAAATTGAAGGTTTCGTTCCAATTATCACTACCTATGCTGGGATGAAAACGGATCTACTAGACCTGCTAGATCTCTCAAAAGTCGATGGTCTCATTATTGAGGCATTTGGAGCGGGGAACATCCCGAAAGAGACTGCCCTAAAACTCCAAGAATTCATAGATGCCGGACTTCCAATTGCTTTAGTATCCCGCTGCTTCAACGGAATTGCAGAACCCGTGTATGCATACGAAGGCGGTGGCGTCCAACTCCATCAAGCAGGTGTCTTTTTCATCAAAGAATTAAATGCCCCCAAAGCTCGCATCAAGCTTCTCATCGCCCTCAATGCCGGATTAAAAGGACAAGAACTCAAAGAATATATCGAAGGGTAAAATAAGATACAAAGCCCGCTAAATGCCAAGTGAAAATAGGAAATTGTCGCTGGGAGCGAAGCTCACAAGAGAATTTATCTTTTTCACACAGCATTTAGGGCGTGTTCAATTAACAAGATACAAAGGGCGTAGCGGATACAGTCAAAATAGGGAGTAGGACAGAAGCTTTACGATTTTGGATGCTTCCTCGTCCTACCCCCACAAGGCTGATTAGGATTCTTCCGAGCTTATAAGCGAGAGAAGAGTCCAATCAGCTACTGTGTCTTAAAGTTAGCACTAGTATAGTTGGCGTTTCTTTTTACACAGCATTTATTCCGTATTTATTCAACAAGATACAAAGCCCGCTAAATGCAATCTTAAAAGAGGCTGGGACAAAAGTCCTAGCCTCTCATTTGTCTTTGGTTTATCGAGCGAGACGCAGTGGTTGAGTGGGCTCTACTAGGCTGATTTCATCATTTTTTACAGCCTTACTCAACTGTGCGGAGGCGGGAAAACGAAATCGAATTCTAACGAATGACCGATTTCTGTTCTACTCACTTTTTATGATCTAATCTAAATGTTCTTGCTTCTCCAGATAAAGAGAGAGCAAATGCCAGTCTGGGTGTTCTCGCCAATTTGGCGTCGTTACAATCTGGCTGGCGACTTTCCGCGCTTCTTCAAGAATTGGATAATCTTCTACTAAATCAGCTACTTGAAATTCTGGAATCCCCGATTGACGGGTACCAAAGATTTCACCTGAACCACGCATTTTCAAATCTTCTTCAGCAAGAACAAACCCATTTGTCGTCTCTGTCATGATTTTCATGCGCTGTTTGCCACTATCTGTTTTAGGATTGGCCACTAGAATAGCATAGGATTGCTTATTTCCGCGACCAACCCGGCCTCGAAGCTGATGGAGTTGGCTAAGGCCAAAACGATCTGCATCCATAATGACCATAACGGTTGCATTGGGCACATTGACTCCTACTTCAATAACGGTCGTGGATACCAAAACATCGATTTGATGCTCTTTAAAGGCCTGCATGATGGTATCTTTTTCTTCACTTTTCATCTTCCCGTGAAGAAGAGAAACGCGTGCTCGCTGTCCAAAGAAAGCAGTTAATTCCTCTTGAAGCGCCAGGGCATTTTTCAAATCCAGGGCCTCTGATTCCTCAATCAAGGGGGAAATAAAGTAAGCTTGAGAACCATTACCGAGTTCTTTCACCAACCAGTCGAGCACCACTTCTAACTGTTCATGTTTGACCCAACGCGTCTTAATTTCCTTGCGTCCAGCTGGCATTTGATCAATGATGGACACATCCATATCTCCAAAAGCTGTAATGGCCAAGGTCCGAGGAATAGGGGTGGCCGTCATCATTAAGACGTCTGGGTTTTGACCTTTTTCTCGAAGGATGCGACGCTGGGAAACCCCAAAACGGTGCTGCTCATCAATAATGACCAAACCTAGATCTTGATAGTGAACTCCCTCTTGAATCAAGGCATGTGTCCCCACAATCAGTCGAGCTTGTCCTGAGGAGATCTCCTCTAAGACTTCTCGTTTCTCAGCTGCCTTTAATCCTCCCGTTAGAAGAGCAATTGGCAAATCAGGAAAAAGATTTTGCAAGCTTTCCTTGTGCTGCTCTGCCAAAATCTCCGTCGGAACCATCAAGGCAGCTTGCTTTCCAGCACTAATCGCTGCATACATGGCCAGCCCGGCTACAACCGTCTTGCCACTTCCTACATCCCCTTGAAGCAAACGGTTCATATGGTAAGGAGAAGCCATATCTGTCAAGATTTCATTCAAGCTTTTTTCTTGGGCTTGTGTCAGCTCAAAAGGGAGCTGTTTTTTTCGGTCTGCCATTTTTTCTGGATCCCAGGCCAAGGAAATCCCTTGGCTAGCATCATGATTTTCTTCTTTTAGCACTTGGAGTTGTAGTTGGAAAAAGAGGAGCTCTTCAAACTTCACCCGTCGAAGGGCTTGTTTGTATTCTGCCAAGTCTCTAGGAAAATGCATGGCTTGCACAGCTTGGGAGCGTGATAAGAGTTGATAACGCTCCCGCAAGACTTGGGGTAAATTTTCTTCTAACAGCTGATCCAAGCCCTGATCAAATGCTATTTTGATCAACTTTACCAGGCTATTTTGGCTGATTCCTTGCATCACCCGATAAACCGGCAGCAAATCATCTTCCACCTGGGCTAGAAGTTTCATCCCCGTCAAACTACCTTTTGCCTTGTCCCATTTCCCAAAAATCGCTACGGTTTGCTGGACTTCGATTTTATCTGCCAAATAGGGTTGATTGAAAAAATTGACCGCAATCACTTGGTCCCCTTGTTTGATCGAAAAGCGCAAGCGATTTCGTTTGTAGCCATAATATTGGAC
>CAUTRO010000028.1:0-9599 GCA_963540685.1 uncultured Streptococcus sp. | reverse complement strand
ATACGATTGATTTACAAAGGGCAGCATTAGCAGGAAGTGTGCCTGCTGTTTTGTGGGCTTCAAGGATATATTTGGCAATGATTGCCCCAATTTGGTTACCTGAGAGGTTGAGGTAAGAACCATCTGGTTGGCGGATTTCAACACCAAGGCGGTCAGCATCAGGGTCTGTTGCAACCAAGACGTCAGCGTCTACTTTGCGACCTAGTTCTTCAGCAAGAGCAAAGGCAGCTTGGCTTTCTGGGTTCGGTGATTTGACAGTAGAGAAGTCAGCATCTGGAACCGCTTGAGCTTCAACCACTTGAACAGCATCAAATCCGGCTTGAGCAAGGGCACGACGAGCTAACATTTCACCAGTACCATGAAGTGGTGTGTAGACAATCTTCATGTCACGACCGTATTCATTGATCAAGTCTTGGTTGATGTTAACGTCTTTAACTTCTTTCAAGTATTCAGCGTCTACATTTTCACCAATCACTTCAATCAAGCCACTAGCTTTGCTTTCTTCAAGGTCAGCTAATTTAACAGTGAAAGGATTTTCAATAGCACGGATGTAATCTGTCAATGCGTCGGCATCAGCTGGTGGCATTTGACCACCGTCTTCGCCATAAACTTTGTATCCGTTAAATGGAGCAGGGTTGTGGCTGGCAGTCACCATGATCCCAGCAAATGTGTGGAGGTGACGAACAGCGAATGACAATTCAGGTGTTGGACGAAGGCTTTCAAATACATAAGATTTGATACCATGAGCAGCCAAAACTTGAGCAGATTCAAAAGCGAACTCAGGAGAGAAGTGGCGGCTATCATAAGCAATGGCAACTCCACGTTTTTTAGCTTCTTCCCCTTTTGATTCGATCAATTGGGCCAATCCTTCAGTTGCTTGGCGAACAACATAGATATTAATACGATTGGTACCAGCACCGATTAATCCACGCATACCAGCTGTACCGAATTCAAGGTTAGTATAGAAGGCATCTTCTTTTGTTTTTTCATCCATTGCGACCAACTCATCACGAAGGTAAGCTGGTAATTCAGCAAAGTCGAGCCATTTTTGGTAGTTTTCTTGATAGGTCATGCAAGCGTCTCCTTTTTGCGTTATATTTAATCGCTTTCATTATAGCAGATTTTTTCAGAAAATTCTAGCGATAATTGTAAATCTTTTCAAAAATAATAAGCATTTAACCATTAAAAAAGCCAAGACGAATCTGTCTTGACTTGGAAGATTATTTTAATTTTTCAAGAGATGGAACAACTGCGCTGGTAATGAGGACTGTCGCAACGACTTCAATAAGAGAGTTAGTAGACACAATCAAGCCAAGGAAATTTCGAATTCCTCCGCCAAAGGTGTTGCCAAAGAAGAAGTAAATCCCGCTTAAAACAAATACTGTATTGGTCATAGAACCGACCATCCCAGCTATCATAAGTCCTGTACGATTGCGGATCCATCGATAGACAAAGTAAGGTGTTACCCCGATGAGAATACGCGGTACTATAGCGATGACGAGGGAGTAGAGATTTCCGTGAGGAACAAAAGGACTAAAGAGATAGCTTGCTGGGGTTAAAACTAGTGTATTTATGGTGACACTAAAGAGTCCCATGAGGAGTCCTAGAATAGCCCCTGTACGAGGTCCATAAATGATAGACGCGATTACGACAGGGATATGAACCAAGGTTGGTTGGATTCCTGATGGAACAAATTGCAGAATGAAGGATGTCACAAAATGAATGGTAATCATAACTGCAAAGAAGATGGCAATTCGTGAAATAGAAGATGATTTTCTCATAAACAATGCTCCTTAACGGCTTTTACAATAGATTCTACAGTCGCTAGAGCTCCAGAACCTTGATCGCCACAAGCGAGAGTAGCATGGCGAGGTTGAATAATCTGATAGCCGTAGTCTTGTAGGAGTTTAAGATTTCGTTGGGTAGCTGGGTGTTCCAGCATTTTCGTATTCATAGCAGGGGCTAGGATTTTTTTAGTTCCTTGAGGCAAGGCTAGAGCTGTGCTCGTCACCATATTATCTGCAAGCCCCATGGCAAGTTTAGCAATTGTATTGGCACTAGCTGGTGCTACAAGGAAGAGGTCCGTTTCTTTCCCGATGTCGATGTGCTCAATCCGCTGAGGATCCTCTTCAACCATGACATCTAGACCGACTGGATTTTTTGAAAGAACCTGTAGGGTTAAGGGAGTGATAAATTTTCTAGCTGCAGGAGTCATGAGAACCTTGACTTCCAGTCCTAATTTGGTTAGTTGGCTGGTAATATCTGCAGCTTTATAGGCGGAAATACTCCCGGTAATGGCTAATGTAATCTGTGTCATATGTTTCTTTTTACTCTATATAACTTAGAATGATGTCTGCGATTTCAGTTTTGGTCGAGGCTTCTAGGACCTGATCATCTGTCACTAGATAGGCTTGATGATGACCATCCTGTATCTTCGTTAGATCATTGGCTACAATCATGCTGGCATGATTTTTCACTAAGCTTTCACGCGCAACCTGAATCAATTCTTCAGACGAAACAGCAACTAAGAGTTTAAAACCAATGAGTTGAAGATCAGGATTCCATTCTTTGACAAGTGAAATAATCTTTGGATTCTTCTTTAGAAAGAGTACTTGGTACTCTTCTTTTGAGGAAATCTTGGTTTCCTGATTTTTTTGTTGTAAAAATCCATGAAGATCTGGTGCTTTTTCAACCTCATCTAGTCCAGTCATATAAACAGGACTATAGTCTGAAACAGCCATGGCATGGATCAAGACTTGATGATGTGGAACTTCCTTTTGCATTTGTGTGAGAAGATCTTTAACGTTATTGATTACTAGAAGTTTTAGATGCGGATGAGGTTGAGGTTTGAGGGCAGTAGGGGTCGTGATCAAAGTTACCTGGTGACCCTTTGCAAGAGCGGTTTCCGCTATTATTTTGCCCAGAACCCCAGTGGAATGGTTGGTGATCGAACGAACGCGGTCGATAGCTTCACTAGTACCACCTGATGTAATTAAAATATGCATATGCTTATTTTACACAAAAAGAATACGTAAGTAAAGTTCTGAAGATCAAAAAGATGCCTATAGAAAGAAATAAAATTCACCCGAAAAACGAACGTTGCTTTCAAAATATGGAAAAACAATTTTATTTTCGCGAATTTTAGGTATAATAGGTCTATCAAATATAAAGGAGTCCCCTATGAAAACAGATATCGAAATTGCTCAAAGCATTGAACTCCAACCGATTGTGGATGTTGTGAAGAAAATTGGTTTGGATGACGATGATCTTGAATTGTATGGAAAATATAAGGCAAAATTGAGTTTTGATAAGATTCGAGAAGTTGAGAAAAATCCAGTAGGAAAGCTTATTTTAGTCACTGCTATCAACCCTACACCTGCTGGAGAAGGGAAATCAACCATCACCATTGGTCTAGCAGATGCATTGAATAAAATTGGTAAAAAAACTATGATTGCCATTCGAGAACCTTCTTTAGGTCCGGTTATGGGGATTAAGGGTGGTGCTGCCGGTGGAGGCTATGCCCAAGTTCTACCTATGGAAGACATCAATCTTCATTTCACAGGGGATATGCATGCGATCACTACAGCCAATAACGCTCTCTCAGCTTTGATTGACAACCATCTGCACCAAGGAAATGAGTTAGGCATTGACCAACGTCGCATTATCTGGAAACGGGTAGTGGACTTGAATGACCGTGCGCTTCGACATGTTAGCGTAGGTCTTGGAGGTCCCTTAAATGGGATTCCGCGTGAAGATGGCTTTGATATTACAGTTGCTTCTGAGATTATGGCCATCCTTTGCTTGGCGACAGATATTGAAGACTTGAAACGCCGTTTGGCTAATATCGTGATTGGCTACCGCTATGACAGAAGCCCAGTCTATGTCCGAGACTTAGAAGTAGAAGGGGCACTTGCCTTGATCCTGAAAGACGCGATCAAGCCAAACTTGGTCCAAACCATCTATGGTACGCCTGCCTTCGTCCATGGTGGTCCTTTTGCCAATATTGCCCATGGATGTAACTCTGTCTTGGCAACGAAAACGGCTCTTCACCTAGCTGACTATACCATTACGGAAGCAGGTTTTGGAGCGGACCTTGGAGCAGAGAAATTCCTTGACATCAAGACACCAAACTTGCCAACATCTCCAGATGCTGTCGTCATTGTTGCAACCCTTCGTGCCCTCAAGATGAATGGTGGAGTTGCCAAAGATGCTCTTGCACAAGAAAATGTAGAGGCCGTTCGCTCTGGTTTTGCTAACTTGAAACGCCACGTTGAAAACATCCGTAAGTTTGGTATTCCTGCGGTCGTTGCTATCAATGAATTCATTACCGATACAGAAGCAGAAATTGCTGCTTTTAAAGAATTGTGTGCTGAAATTCAGGTGCCAGTTGAGCTTGCTAGCGTATGGGCAAATGGTGCTGATGGTGGGGTTGAACTTGCTGAGACACTGGTTAAGACCATCGAAGCCACTCCAGCTACCTACACCCGCTTGTATGATAACAATCTTTCTGTAGAAGAAAAAATTGAAAAGATTGTGACGGAGATTTACCGTGGGACTAGGGTGAACTTTGAGAAGAAAGCCAAGACTCAAATTGCTCAAATTAATAAAAATGGTTGGGATAAATTGCCAATCTGTATGGCTAAAACCCAATACAGTTTCTCAGACAATCCAAATGCACTTGGAGCTCCTGAAAACTTTGAAATCACTATCCGTGAAGTGGTACCAAAATTGGGAGCAGGATTTATCGTTGCTTTGACCGGGGATGTGATGACCATGCCTGGTTTACCGAAACGACCAGCTGCATTGAATATGGATGTGGCTACGGACGGAACAGCAATTGGCTTGTTCTAATAGACGTCTTATAAAAAAACAACTTCTGTTCAGATGAGCAGAAGTTGTTTTGTGGTTTATTAGTCACGTTTTATGCTGCAAGGAACTTTTGACTGGCTTTGTGATAAGTGAACCACAGTTGAAGGGGCATTGGAACCCAAATCAAGGGCTCACAAAGAATGACTCCGATATAGCCTGTGAGAGGGATAACAAAGAGTACAAAGAGAATCTTACCAGTTAATTCGATAAAACTAGAGATTAAGGGAGTCAATTTGTGGCCCATACCTTGGAGGGAGGTTCCTAAAATCAAGAGACAGCCCAAGACTGGATAGAAGCAAGAGTTGATTTGCAAATAGAGACTAGCATTTGCGATCAGGTCTGGATTGGTTGATCCCGATATCAGGCTCGTTAAGAAGGGACTTGTAAAGAAGAGGAAAACAGCAACAAAGATGGATCAAACCAGGGAGAGAAAACAAGCTTGTTTGACCCCTTTTTGAATCCGTCGGAATTGTTTAGCGCCAAAATTTTGCGAGATAAAGGTCGTCATACTAGTGGAGATAGCACCCATTGGCAGAAGAGCAAAGGACATGATTCGGCGAGCTGAGATTTGAGCACTAATGATGGTCATACCAAGCTTGTTGATAGCCGATTGTAAGATGACTGTTCCGATAGAGACAATCGAAGACATGAGGCCCATGGTTAGTCCTTGGCTGATCAAATCCTGATACAGCCTCTGATCCCAGACAAAATCCTTACTCTTTGGCACAAGAAAAGGTACTTTTTTCAGAATATAAAGGAAACAAAGGATAGCGGAAGTACTTTGAGCAATAATGGTCGCAATCCCTGCCGATTGGACTCCGAGATGGAGTTGGGTAATAAAAAAGAGATCAAGAAGAATGTTGAGAATGGCGGCGATAATCAAGAAGTAGAGAGCAGCCAAGCTATCTCCAATCGCTCTAAAAAGTCCGGCACAAAGATTATAGGCAAAGGTTACAGCTACACCATTAACAATGGTGGAGATATAGAGATAGGACTGATTTAAAATCCCAGATGGTGTCCCCAAAAATTGAAGGAGAGGATCGAGGCCGAAAACACCGATGAGAATAACAAGGAGGCTCAGAAAACCACCAATGATAGTAGTCGCTGCGACAGATTTTCGTAATTTGTTTTCATTTTTGGCGCCATAACTTCTAGCGATGACGATTCCCATTCCATTTCCCACACCAACAGCAAATCCAACAATCAAATCAAAAATAGCAGAAGTTGCCCCAACGGCGGCCAAAGATTCTTGACCTAAAAAGCGCCCAACAATCATGACATCTGACGTATTGTAGAGTTGTTGAAAGATATTGGATAAGAGAATAGGGAAGGCAAAACTCAATAGAGAGGGTAAAATAGGACCATCAATGAGATTCACACGTTGAATTATTTTTATAATATCATTATATCAACTTCACAAAACAGCGACAAGGGTCTTTGGTTGAATACCCTTACATTTTTTGATATAATCAGTGCAGAAATGGAGGATTTATGCGCTTAACTAGCCAATTAATCACTGAAACGTTCCAAGATCTGGATAAGGTTGAACGGTTGAATATCGAGGCTTTCCCTGAAGAAGAACGGATTCCTTTATCGGAGTTTTTACGCTATACGAACAATGATGATGCTCATTTTTTTGCCTTTTACAATGAGGAAGAATTTGTCGGATTTGCCTTTGCTATTTCAAATGCTAAGGCCTTTTACGTCAGCTTCTTTGCCATTATGCCTCACTTGCGAAGCCATGGCTATGGCCAAGAAATCATTGAAAAATTGGTCGAATTTTACCAACGGACCATGTTGTTAGAAGTTGAGCGATTAGATGAAGAATGTGATAATCTAGAACAACGCCGGGCCCGGATGGACTTCTATTTGCGGAACGGATTCAAAACAGCCAATGCCTTTCTTGAATACGAAGGGCTTAGTTTTGAAATCCTCTACCGAGGTGAAGACTTTGATGAAGAAGCCTATCGTGATATCTTCCGAAAACTTCAAGAAGAGAATTATTTTGATTTTCGAATCCAATACAGACGTTTTAGTGAAGATTAGAAAAGAAAGATAGTGGGACAGAAATCGGTAATTCGTTAGAATTCGATTTCGTCTCACCTCTGCACAGTTGAGTAGGGCTGTAAAAACTGATGAAATCAGCCTAGTAGAGCCCACTCAACCACTGCGTCTTGCTCGACAATCCAAAGACAATTGAGAGGCTAGGACTTTTGTCCCAGCCTCTTTAGTTTAGATGTTGAAAATGAACTCAATCAGTCGCATGACTTGTGAAAAGAACCAAGGCAGAATGAGAAAAGCTAAAAAGGCAGCATGCCATTTCCAATAGAGAGAGACAAGCCCAACCGTTTCTCGGATCCAAGCCGATGGGAGATAGTAAAAGGCTGTTTTTGAACCAACACTGCGTCCAGGGATTCTTAATCGTCTCATAAAGACGCCAGCACGAAGAGCATGAAAAGAGTTGGTCACGACTAAAACGTGTTTTCCTAGACCCTCTTTCTCAAGGATAGCCTTACTAAAGGTCAGATTTTCAAAAGTATTGCGTGAGCGATTCTCAAGCAAAATGTCTACCTCCGGGACCCCGTGTTCTATCAGGTAGTTTGCCATAGCCTCCGCCTCTGAGGTCAACTCATCTTCACCTTGACCACCGGAAACGATAATGGTTGGCCGGCCTTGGAATTGGTCATAAATAGCCTTTCCTTTAATGAGACGCTGGGCCAAAAGTGGTGGGACTTTATCTCCAATCAAACCTGAGCCAAGGACGATGATAGCCTCCGGCTCTTTACGAATGGGGAAGTAATTGGAAAAGGTCCCATATAAAACATAAGAAAGATAAAGAAAGGTCGAGTAAAAGAGGGCAAAGTCAGCCAAATTCATGAAGATATATTTCCCTGGGAAATAAGGAAGGAAATGAAGCGCTAAAACTCCGATAATAAAGATGCCATAGAGAAAGGAGAGGAGATTAGCCAGTCTTTTGCCTTCATAGGTCATCATCTGACGCCCATTGAAAAGGAGAAAGATAGATGAGAAAACGATGCTGAGGAGAATAAGGATGTCTAGAACTACGAAGATAATGATGGCAACCTGCTGATTAAACCAAAGCTCAGCTCGAACGACCAGTAAAAGTGCAGAAATCAGCAGAAATAGTCCAACAGTGATCGAAAAGAGATAAGCATTTACTAGTCGTCTGCGGTCACTGATAAAGAAGACCAGAAAAATGGCGGCTGGAACCAACCAGAATAAATAGAGATACATGATAACTCCTAGATGTATTAGTAGTTCCATTGTATCATAAATGCCTGAAATGTACTCATTACCTCCAAAATGCTTCAGACTTTTTGAAAGGCTCGACTGTAACTTGAGAAAACAAATAGATTCAGTAAAAATGATTGCTCCGAAGCATGAAAGCTGTTATACTAGATTAGATTGAAAAATGTAAAGGAGAACACATGTTACGAAAAGGTTCCTTAACAGGTTTGCTGTTATTTGGTATTTTCTTCGGTGCAGGGAATTTGATCTTTCCACCTGCGCTAGGTGCCCAGTCGGGTAGCCATTTTTGGCCGGCTATTGCTGGATTTGTCTTATCGGGAGTAGGGATTGCGATTATTACCTTGATCATTGGGACACTCAATCCTAAAGGGTATATTCATGAGATTTCACGAAAAATTGCTCCTTGGTTTGCCATCGTTTATCTGGTAGCCTTGTATTTGTCTATTGGTCCATTCTTTGCCATTCCAAGGACAGCAACTGTTTCCTACGAGGTTGGGATTGCCCCTTTGTTGGGACAAGCAAGTGGAAGACTTAGTCTTTTCATTTTTACCTTAATTTATTTCTGTTTAGCCTATTTGATTGCTTTGTATCCTTCTAAAATCCTCGATAGTATTGGTCGGATTTTAACACCCGTCTTTGCGATTTTGATTGTTGTACTAGTTGTCCTTGGTGCCCTCAAGTACAGCGGACACGCTCCACAGGCTGCAACAGAAGCCTACCAAGCGTCTGCCTTTGGTCAAGGTTTCCTTGAAGGGTACAACACCTTGGATGCTCTTGCTTCAGTAGCCTTTAGTGTCATTGCGGTAACTACCCTCAATCAACTTGGTTTTTCTAGCAAAAGAGAATACATTAAAACGATCTGGATTGTTGGAGTCGTTGTAGCCATTGGCTTTAGTATTTTGTATATCGGCTTAGGGTACCTTGGAAATCATTTCCCAATTCCAGCAGAAGTGATGACATCCGATACCAATAAAGGGGTCTATGTCCTCTCAGAAGCAACCAAGGCTATCTTTGGACCGGTTGCTCAAATCTTCCTTGCAGGTATGGTGACAGTGACCTGTTTCACAACAACAGCCGGTTTGATCGTATCTACAGGAGAATTCTTCCATAAAACCTTCCCTAAAATTTCTTACAAGGTCTATGCGACAGTTTTCACTCTGATTGGGTTTGCAATTGCCAACCTTGGTTTGAACGCGATTATTACCTTCTCATTGCCTGTTTTGATGATCCTCTATCCAATCACCATTACCATTGTGTTGATTGTGATTGTAAATAAATTTACTCAACTATCAAAACCAGGAATGCAACTAACCATTTTCGTAGTTAGCCTGGTGGCGATTGCTGATGTTCTTGCAAGTACCTTCAAACTTTCAGGACTAGCAAATATCATAAAGCACTTGCCATTTGCTGCCCAATCTCTCCCATGGTTACTACCAGCAGTAGTTGGAATTGTCCTATCT
>CAUTRO010000027.1:0-9754 GCA_963540685.1 uncultured Streptococcus sp. | reverse complement strand
ATCAGAGAATCTTCTTTTTGACTTCTAGAAGTCTCACATCTATTGTAACGCTACAATTCTTAGATGAACAATTTCTAAAAGAAAGAGCAGAATTTTAAAAAGTTTGGTATAATAGAGAAATGATTAGTCACAATGAAACGGAGCTGATTGCTCTAGGAGAACAGTTGGGAAAACTGTTAGAAAAGCAGGATGTGATCATCCTATCGGGTGATTTGGGGGCAGGGAAAACAACCTTTACCAAGGGAATTGCCAAAGGTTTAGGGATTGATCAGATGATTAAAAGTCCTACCTATACCATCGTTAGGGAATATGAAGGACGTCTGCCTTTCTATCATTTGGATGTTTACCGAATTGGGAATGATCCAGATTCCATTGATTTAGCTGATTTTCTGTTTGGAGAGGGTGCTACCATTATTGAATGGGGAGAGCTGATTGAACCGAGTCTTTCGGATGCTTATCTGAAAATTTTTATCCGAAAATTGGAAGATGGCCGAGAGTTGGAATTCGAAGCTCATGGAGCGCGTGCAGAGGCTTTGTTAGCATCCTTTGAGCAGGCGGGAGATCCAGATGCCTAAGGAAAATGAAGTGACATTAGAGATTCGACAAGCTGAAACGACAGACGCGACTCTTCTTGTTGATTTCTTAAATCAAGTTGGGAAAGAGTCCGATTATATGACCCTGGATGAAGCGGGTATTGGTATGTCCTCAACTGATATGGCGCAATTTCTACTACTACAAGAGACGGCGGATAACCGGATTTGTCTCTTGCTATTTCTAGATCAAGAACTAGCTGGCTTGTTAAATATCACAGCGGCTCCTCAACGGTCCGTTCAGCATATTGGTGATGTCTTTATTGTGATTCAGAGAGCTTATTGGAATCAGGGGCTTGGACAGATCTTGTTAGAAGAAGGAATCGAGTGGGCTCACTCGACTGGCATTCTTCGAAAATTGGTCCTAAATGTGCAAGCCCGCAATGAACGAGCTGTTCATCTGTATAAAAAGCTAGGATTTGAGATAGAAGGTTGCCAAGCTCGTGGAGCTTGTTCAGCTGAAGGAGAATTTTTAGAGGTTTACCTCATGGGAAAACTGATAGATTAAAGAGAGATTCTATATGGGTAAAAAAATTATTTTAATGTTTTTGAGTTTATTGACGGTAACAGTGATTGGAATTGGAGCCTATGGTCTGACCATTCTCAATCAGACGACAGGAACACTCAGTAAGACTTATAAGAGCTTGGGAAATGAAACCAATGTCATTGCGGAAAATAAGCCGATGACCATCCTTTTGATGGGGGTTGATACAGGAAGCGGTTCTCGGGAAGACCCTTGGGCTGGAAATAGTGATACCATGATTTTGGTAACTGTCAATCCTCAAACAAAGGAAACGACCATGACCAGTTTGGAAAGAGATATTCTGACCAATATTACTTCTGATGGTGAAACTGTCCAAGCAAAATTGAATTCAGCCTATGCTCAAGGTGGAGCCGAGTTAGCTATTCAGACTATTCAGGATCTCTTGAATATCCATATTGATCGTTATGCCATGATCAATATGAAGGGACTGGTTCAATTAGTGGATAAGGTTGGTGGCATCACGGTCAACAATCCATTTGATTTTGATATTTCCATCGAAGAAAATGAGCCTGAATATACAGCAAAGATTGCACCAGGACGGCAGGAGATTAATGGAGACCAAGCACTCGTTTATTCGCGGATGCGATACCAGGATCCGGAGGGAGACTATGGGCGTCAAAAACGCCAACGAGAAGTGATCAAAAAGATCGTCGAGAAAGTCTTGAGTCTCAATAGTTTGAGCAACTATAAAGGAATGATTGATTCTGTTAGTGTCAATATGCATAGGAATATTGCTATTGATATCAATAGTTTGCTTCAATTACTGGGGTATCGCGATGCGCTTTCGAACATTCATCAGTACCAATTAAAAGGAGAAGATGCGACCTTGGCGGATGGTGGAAGTTATCAAATTGTAACCTCTAAACATCTCTTGAAAATTCAAAATATTATCCGCAAAGCCTTGGGACAAAAAGAGATTAAGACGCTGAAAACCAATGCTTATCTGCTGGACGGGGATGATAGTTTGAAGGAGAACTCTTCTCAAGTTGATAGCCAAGTTCCAGCATCTGAGGGAGCTCCAGTTTATCAAGAGTTTAACCAACTACCAATTGTACCATCGAGTCAGGATACAGGAGTGGTAACTCCTCAAAGTTCTGTTACACCGGCAACGCCCGTTGTCCCTTCGTCCACAGAGTCTAGTAGCCTTACACCTGTGGTACCATCAGAATAAGAAAAAACGATTGAATTTTCTCAATCGTTTTTGTTTGGATTCCAGGTGTCTTGGATTTCCTTTAGGGAAGCACTTGCTTGCTGGCTAAAGAGTCTGGTCTTATATTGGAAGTCTGTCACCAATTCTTGAAGAATGGATTTTTGGTCTTGGATAATTTCCAGGTTGCGTTGGATTTTTGCTAAGTTTTCTTGCATCCCCTTGACCAGTTGGTGGGATTCGGTCACTTCTGTTTTGATTTCTTGACGATTTTTTACCAGGTGATAGCTAATGCTGGCTCCTGTTGCAAACCAAAAGAGATTCTTGAATTTCATATGGCCTCCTTGTTTAGCTGTTTTGGATTTTTTCTGCGAGCGCGGCTAGTTGGTCAAAATTCGGCTCATGCTCGGTAAATGAAATAGCAAGTTCATCTTGGTCAGAATAGCGAGGGATGATATGGATATGGGTGTGAAATACAGTCTGTCCAGAAACTTCTTCCATGTTACTGATGATATTCATTCCCTTGGCTTGAGTAGCAGTTGCTACTTTTTTAGCAACTTTAGAGACACGTGCAAATAGTTGAGCTGTGGCGGTTTCGTCCATCTCTAAGAGGTTGCGAGCGTGTTTTTTTGGAACTACTAATGTATGACCGGGAGTAACCTGAGAGATGTCCAAAAATGCGAGGACCTCCTCGTCTTCATAGACCTTGGATGAAGGAATGTCGCCAGCTATAATCTTACAAAAAATACAATCATCAACCATAAATACACCTCATTTAGACTAAATTTTGTTATAATATAAGAACATTATACCAGAAATCGGAGAAAATATGTTAGAAATCAACAAGTTGACAGGGGGCTATGTCAACATCCCTGTCCTGAAAGAGGTGAGCTTTTCGGTTCCGGATGGCCAACTGATTGGTTTGATTGGATTAAATGGAGCTGGGAAGTCAACCACGATTAATGAAATTATTGGTCTCCTGCATCCTTATTCTGGGGAGGTACGGATTGATGGTCTTAGTCTGCCAGAATCTCCAACTGAATATCGGAAGAAGATTGGTTATATTCCAGAAACACCTAGTCTTTATGAAGAATTAACCCTGAGAGAGCATATCGAGACCGTAGCTATGGCCTATGATTTAAATATGGATCAGGTTATGGTGCGCGTCCAGCCTTTATTGGAACGATTCCGTTTGGCTGAAAAATTAGATTGGTTCCCGACCCAGTTTTCAAAAGGGATGAAGCAGAAGGTCATGATTATTTGCGCTTATGCAGTGGATCCAAGTCTTTATATTGTCGATGAACCCTTTTTGGGATTGGATCCTGTTGCAATTGCAGATTTGATTCAGTTATTGGCGGATGAAAAAGCAAAAGGAAAATCGATTTTGATGAGTACCCACGTTCTGGATTCAGCTGAAAAGATGTGTGATGGTTTTGTGATTCTTCATAAAGGACAGGTCCGAGCACAAGGTACCTTAGATGAGCTGCGTTCAACTTTTGGGGATGAGAAAGCAAGTCTAAATGATATCTATATGACCTTGACAGAAGAGGAAACAGCATGAAAGAGTTGATGAAAAAACGGCAACAAACGTTTCGAACTCAATGCGTCAAATACAGTCGCTATGTTCTCAATGATCATTTCGTCCTCTTCATGCTCATTTTCATAGGATTTTTAGCAGTTCAATACAGCAAATTCTTGCAAGAGCTCCCCAAAGATCCGAGCTTGATCCGCTGGACTCTTTTGATTGGTTTGCTCTTCTTGGTACCGATTGGCTCTATTGCAACCTATCTGGAGAAGCCAGATGCTTTATTCCTTTTAGTGAAAGAAGAGGAGATAAAAAATCATATCAAGGGGCAGAGTAAGAAGTCTTTTGTATTTTGGCTTTTGATTCAAAGCTTTTTCCTTCTACTATTTGTCCCCCTTTTTCTTGCAACAGGGATGAATGCACTGGGAATTGTCATTTACTTTTTTATTTTAGGTTCAACTAAATGGCTTGTCTTTAGCTGGAAAGCTGCACGTTTCTATCAGGATGGAAATCTGAATTGGGTTTGGACCATTGCTCATGAGAATGCAAGGAAACAATTGATCCTTCGTTTTTTTGCCCTCTTTACAACGGTGAAAGGGATCACGAATAGTGTTAAAAGAAGGGCCTATTTGGATCGTTTCTTGGGCCTTCTTCCTAAAACACATGGGAATACTTGGCTTCACTTATATATGCGCTCCTTCCTACGTAACGGGGATCTTTTCTCCATGACACTACGACTGTTGCTTCTGTCGATTCTCGCTATGATCTTTATCCCCCAAACTCTAGTAGTGATCGCTCTTGTAGCCTTGCTCAATTACTTGATCATTTTTCAATTGTTGGGCCTTTATAGTGCTTTTGATTACCAACCGTTGACCCTTCTTTTTCCAACGGAAAAAGGAAGTAAAAAGGCAGGATTGAACAAAACGATTCGCTTGTTAATGGGGATTGTAACAGTGATCGAAGGGATAATTGGGCTGGTCTTTCTGTCAGATAAAGTCTTGTTGTTAGGCTTATTAGCTTATACACTTGCATTAACCCTAATCTACCTTCCATTTAAGATGACGCGCTTGGTTGACGAAAGTCGTTAAAATTAGTAAAATAGATTGGAAACTTTTTACGGAGGAAAAGATGGACTCGAATGAAAAAGAGCTAAGCCTCACCCCAATTCCTGGGAAGAGTGGGAAGGCCTATATGGGGACCTACCCAGATGGTGGGCGCGTTTTTGTAAAAATGAATACGACCCCAATCCTTGCGGGTCTAGCAAAAGAACAGATTGCCCCTCAATTGTTATGGAGTCGACGTTTGCCAGATGGGAATGTGATGAGTGCCCAAGAATGGTTGAATGGGGAAATTCTCACTCCAAATGGGATGTCAAAAAAACAAGTTGTCAATATTTTAACGAGATTGCACCGATCTAGACCTTTGATGACTCAATTAAAGAAACTTGGGTATCCGGTAGAATCTCCTCTAGAGTTGCTCAATTCGTGGGCTAACCGGTTGCCGATTGCCCTACGCCAGAACCACTATATCCAATCTGTCGTAAAGAATCTACGTAAGACAGTACCTGCCTTTCGGGAAGATTATGCGACGATCGTTCATGGAGATGTCCGTCATAGTAACTGGATTGAGACAGAGAGTGGCTTAATTTACTTAGTTGACTGGGACTCCGTTCGTTTGACAGACCGGATGTTGGATGTGGCGCATATCTTGAGCCACTATATTCCAGACTCTAATTGGCGTGATTGGTTAGGCTATTACGGCTACAAGTATAATCAAAAGGTCTTTGACAAATTCTATTGGTTTGGTCAATATTCTTTCTTGTGGCAAATTGCTAAATACTATGAAAATAATGATCTAGAAAATGTCAATCGCGAGATCTATGCTCTGCGCAATTTCCGGTTGAAATATGGAAAGGAAATATGAGAGTTAGAAATCGCAAAGGAGCGACAGAATTACTAGAAGCCAATCCACAATATGTGATCTTAAATCCAGAAGATGCTAAGGGAAAGTGGCATGAGATTTTCGGAAATGACCACCCCATCCATATTGAAGTGGGAAGTGGAAAAGGGGATTTTATCACTGGAATGGCCAAGGCTCATCCAGAGATTAACTACATTGGGATCGATATCCAAAAATCAGTTTTGAGCTATGCTTTAGATAAAGTTTTGGAAGCTGATGTTCCCAATATTAAGTTGCTTTGGGTAGACGGAGATAGTTTAACCAATTACTTTGGAGATGGAGAGATTGATCAACTCTATTTGAATTTTTCAGATCCATGGCCAAAGAAACGACATGAGAAGCGTCGTTTGACTTACAAGAGCTTCCTTGATACCTTTAAACAAATTCTTCCGGAACACGGAGAGATTCACTTCAAAACAGATAATCGCGGTTTGTTTGAATACAGCTTGGTGAGCTTCTCGCAATATGGGATGACCTTAAAGGGAGTCTGGTTAGACCTTCATGCTAGCGATTTTGAGGGGAATGTGATGACCGAATACGAGAAGAAGTTCTCCAGTAAAGGACAGGTCATTTACCGTGTGGAAGCACAGTTTTAGCATATTCCTTGCAATCATTGGGGAATCGTGTTATAATGTTTCAAATGAATAGAAAAGGAGAGGCGGGGAAATATCTTCGCCTCTTATCTATGAGGAGGTGGCAACCATCGCAACAATTGTTGACTTAGTAACAGAAGTGATTCAGCCAGCTATAAAAGAACCATTTGAATTGGTAGATGTTGAATATGGCAAAATGGGTGGTGACTACGTCTTAAGCATTTTCGTAGACAAACCAGAAGGAATCACATTGAATGATACAGCGGATTTGACAGAAATCATCAGTCCGTTGCTGGATCAAATCAAACCAGACCCATTTCCAGAACAGTACTTTTTAGAAGTCACCAGTCCTGGCTTGGAGAGACCTTTGAAAACCAAGGAAGCCCTTGAGGGAGCTCTTGGCAAGTATGTAAACATTAGTTTGTACAAGGCTGTTGAAAAGCAAAAGGTCTTTGAGGGAACCTTGGTGCGTTTTGAAGAGGATGTTTTGACCATCGAGTATATGGATAAAACACGGAAAAAAACAGTAGACATTCCTTATAACCTTGTGTCCAAAGCAAGGTTGGCTGTAAAATTGTAACAGAATGAAAGAAAGGATGCCTTTCTAGAAGAGGCAAGAAAAACATGAGTAAAGAAATGCTAGAAGCCTTCCGCATTTTGGAAGAAGACAAAGGGATCAAAAAAGAAGACATCATCGAAGCGGTCACAGAATCACTGCGTTCAGCTTATCGCCGTCGTTATGGACAAGCAGAGAGTGCAGCGATTGAATTCAATGAAAAAACCGGAGATTTCCGTGTTTATACGGTTCGCGAAGTCGTCGATGAAGTCTTTGATAGCCGTTTAGAAATCAGCTTGAAGGATGCCTTAGCCATTAGCTCTGCTTATGAGTTGGGAGATAAGATTAGGTTTGAAGAAGCACCAGCTGAATTCGGCCGAGTTGCTGCCCAATCGGCTAAGCAAACTATCATGGAAAAAATGCGTAAGCAAACACGCACGATCACTTATAACACTTATAAAGAACATGAAAATGAAATCATGAGTGGAACAGTGGAGCGCTTTGACAATCGCTTTATCTATGTCAATCTTGGTTCGATCGAAGCACAATTGTCTAAGCAAGACCAAATTCCAGGAGAAGTTTTCCAATCCCATGATCGCATCGAAGTATTCGTCTATAAAGTAGAAGATAACCCTCGTGGTGTCAATGTCTTTGTTAGTCGGAGCCATCCAGAAATGATCAAACGCCTCATGGAACAAGAAATTCCTGAAGTCTATGATGGAACGGTTGAAATCATGAGTGTAGCGCGTGAAGCTGGAGACCGGACCAAGGTAGCGGTTCGTAGCCATAATCCAAATGTAGATGCGATTGGGACCATCGTTGGTCGTGGTGGATCAAATATTAAAAAAATCACCAGCAAATTCCATCCAGCACGCTATGATCAAAAATTAGACCGTATGGTTCCAACAGAAGAAAACATCGATGTTATTGAATGGGTTCCAGATCCAGCTGAATTTATCTACAATGCCATTGCTCCTGCAGAAGTGGACCAAGTTATTTTTGATGATGAAGATAGCAAACATGCTCTCGTTGTGGTCCCTGATAACAAGTTATCTCTTGCCATCGGTCGTCGTGGTCAAAACGTTCGTTTAGCGGCTCATTTGACTGGTTACCGCATCGATATCAAATCTGCTAGTGAGTTTGAAGAAATGGAAGCAGCTCAAGAAACTTTTGAAGATCAAGTAGAAAGTAGTCAAGAGCAAGTCGATTAAGAGAGGGAGGGAATATGGTAAAAACAAGAAAAATCCCTTTGAGAAAATCGGTCGTTTCAAATGAAATTATTGATAAGCGTGATTTGCTCCGAATTGTCAAAAACAAAGAGGGACATGTCTTTATCGATCCTACTGGCAAAGCCAATGGTCGGGGAGCTTATATCAAACTAGATAATGAAGAAGCGGCCCTTGCTAAGAAAAAGAAAGCTTTTAATCGTAGCTTTAATATGGAAGTGGAAGAAGCTTTCTACGATGAATTGATCGCTTATGTAGATCATAAGGTGAAGAGAAGAGAGTTAGGCCTTGAATAAGCAAAAGTTGAGCAATCTGTTGGGTCTAGCGCAAAGAGCGGGAAAACTGATTTCTGGAGAAGAACTCGTGATTAAAGCGATCCAGGAAGGCAAAGCAAAATTGGTTTTCCTAGCAAATGATGCTGCTAGCAATCTGACAAAGAAAGTGACGGATAAGGGTCACTATTATGAGGTTCAAGTATCTACCGTGTTTTCAACACTAGAATTAAGCACTGCCATTGGTCGCTCACGAAAAGTTGTGGCCGTGACAGATGCTGGATTTTCAAAGAAAATGAGGTCTCTTATGGAATAGAAGAGGAGGACAGCAATTGTCTAAGAAAAGATTATACGAAATTGCCAAAGAATTGGGCAAGGAAAGTAAAGAAGTCGTCACTCGTGCGAAAGAATTAGGTTTTGACGTTAAGAGTCATGCATCTAGTGTCGATACAGATGCTGCTGAAAAGTTAATCAAGAGCTTTGCAGCAAAAAAAGAAACAGTCGAAAAGAAAGTAGCAGAGGTGGCTGCAAAGGCAACGGCTGTCGTAGAAAAAAAAGAAGCAGTAGCGGTCAAAAACCAAGAAAAAACTGAGACAAGATTAGAAACGCCTACACCAGTTGTGAAGCCAAAGAGTCGTAATTTCAAGGCGGAACGTGAAGCCCGTGCGAAAGAGCAAGCTGAACGTCGTCAACAACAAGGAAATCGACCTAAAAAACAACAAAAAGACCGTCGGGACGGAGATCGTTTCCAAAATCGCAATGAGCGAAAGAATCAAGGGAATGACCGTCGAAATCAAGGGAATGATCGTCGTCGCGATCAAGCTGGAAATGGTCAAGGACGTCCAAATCCAGTAAACGGTGCACCCAAGATTGATTTCAAAGCCCGTGCTGCAGCATTAAAGGCAGAGCAAAATGCGGAATATGCACGTGGTAGTGAAGAACGCTACAAGCAAAACCAGGCAGCCAAGGTTGAGCAAGAACGACAACAACGTCGTAAGCGCGAAGAGCTGGTTGCCACTGAAGTTGTCGCTTCACAACCAAAGGCGGAGCCAGTGAAAGCAACTCCAGTAGCGAGTCCAAGTCCTGCAGCAGTTGATACACGTCGGAAAAAGCAAGCTAGACCAGACAAAAAACGTGAAGATTTTGATCGTGAAGAAGATGGTCCAAGAAAACAACAAAAGAATCGAAGTAGTCAAAACCAAGTGAGAAATCAAAGAAATAGTAACTGGAATAACAACAAAAAGAATAAAAAAGGAAAGAATAATCGCAATGAAGCTCCAAAACCAGTAACAGAGCGTAAATTCCATGAGTTGCCAAGTGAATTGGAGTACACAGATGGAAT
>CAUTRO010000026.1:0-9805 GCA_963540685.1 uncultured Streptococcus sp. | reverse complement strand
TCATCAAAAGCCATATGAAAGACAACCTCTGCCTCTCCACAGGCTGCTAGTAAAAGCTGCATGACTCTCTGATCCAACTTTCGATCGCTCGTCAGCGCACCAAGAACAAAACTGGACACACCTAATTCTTTTGCAGCACCAATGTCTGTCAGCATGGCCTCGACTTCAGAATCTGTATAGACGAAATCTCCCCCACGCGGACGAATGATGACACAAAGATCCACGGACTGCTCTCTTGTCAGTTTGACTGCTTCTTTGATCACGCCAAGACTGGGCGTAGTTCCTCCTACCGCAAGGTTATCACAGAGTTCAATTCGACCTGCCCCGGCAGCAATCGCCTTGTCAAGCAAGGTTAAGTTCTCCGCACAAAATTCAAAGACAAGCATGACAACTCCATTTTCATAGCCTTAAAATAAGGAGATACTAACCGTCACCTTGGCATTGCCATTTTCTACTCGGGCTTTTGAGATAGTATAACCTGCTTGAGGGATCTCAAGCGTAATCTGATCACCGTTCACTGTGAAGCCACCTCCATCTTGATTGGATTGATCCTTCAAATAGTTGAGAACGAAAGATTTTGGAATCGGCATTTTCCCTAATTTAGCAGCTGTCACAGTCAAATTCATGACATTGTTTTCAACTTGACCTGTCATGGTTAAATCTAGATAGCTATCGACTGGCCCTAAGGAAACCGGAACTTTGACGTGAAGGTCATTGCCATCCATTCCAAGTGCCATCTTTTGAAAGTCAGAATTGTCAAGAGCTGATCCAGCACTTGTTTTTACAACTTGACTCAATTGTACAGAATTGAGACTCAATTCAGTTGAGAGCCCTTCAGTGCTTACAGAAGCATTTGAAACTGCATTTTGAGCCAGTTCAATCAAAGAGCTCCCTGCCTGCACATTTCTCAGCTGCTCCCCTTCAGGAATGGATCCAGGAACCAACAGGATCACTAATAAAATAAATAAAACGATAAACATGCCAATGAGGCGTCTGATCCACTTAAACATCTAATCCTCCAATACGTGAAAAGTTGTATTCTTATTGTACCCTAATTCCAAAGAAATTGCGACTAAGAGGGGCTTTACAAAGCAAAAGAGACCGAGGAAACCTCGTGTCTCTCTGTGCATTATTTGGATTTGATATAATTGACACCGTCTGCTTTCGGAGCAACTGCTTGTCCGAAGAAGGCCGCCAAGACAACCATGGTCAAGACATAAGGTGCAATTTGCAAGTAAATAGATGGGATTCCTTTAAGCAAAGGCAATTGATTCCCGATAACAGCCAAACTTTGTGAAGCTCCAAAGAAGAGACTAGCCAGCATGGCACCGATAGGATTCCATTTCCCGAAAATCATGGCCGCAAGGGCGATAAATCCAGGACCTACAATCGTAGTCACCGCAAAGTTAACAGAAACTGACTGAGCGTAAATGGCTCCTCCGATACCTGCTAGGGCACCTGAAATCATCACTCCCAAGTAGCGCATTCTATAAACATTGATTCCCAATGTATCTGCTGCTTGTGGGTGTTCACCAACTGAACGAAGACGTAAACCAAATTTCGTTTTGAACATGACGAACCAAGCAAAGAATGAGAAGAGAATCGCAACCCAGCCGATGATGCTAGCATTGTTGAAGAAAATATCGCCAATCACAGGAATTTTAGATAAGACCGGAATGGATGTTTTCCCAAAGGCAACTTTGATATTATCCGTTTGGCCCTTGTTGTACATTGCTTTAACAAGAAAGACGGCTAATGGTGGTGCCATCAAGTTCAATACTGTTCCTGAGACGATATGGTCCGCACGGAAATGAATGGTTGCCACCGCGTGGATCAAGGAGAAGAATACTCCAATCCCTGCAGCAACAATCAAGGACAACCAAGGTGTCAAATTCCCTAAGGTAGGCTCAAAAGTCAAGTTAAAGATAATTCCTGCGAAGGCTCCCATAACCATGATTCCTTCCAGACCAACGTTAACAACCCCAGCGTGTTCTGAGTATGCTCCTCCGATACTTGTGAAGATCAGCGGCGCCGCATACACAATCATAGAGGAAACAAGAATACTTAAAATCGTTACAATACTCATTAGTTTGCTCCTCCTTTTTTAGCTGAACGCATGGACAGCATCTTTTCGATAATGTAGTGAGCACATACGAAGAAGATAATCGATGCTGTCACAATTTGAACGACTTCTTCAGGGATGGCAGCTGGCTTCATACCAACTCCCCCAATTTGAAGCGCTCCAAACAAGAAGGCAGCAAATGGAATACCAATTGGTGAATTCATGGCAAGAAGGGCAACGGCCATTCCGTTAAATCCAACACTCATTGAGCTGGTTTGAACGTAGACATTTGAGTAAATACCCAGACCTTCTGCTACCCCACCGATACCAGCAAGAGCACCAGAAATGATCATAGAAAGGATAATGGTCCGTTTGGCAGACATCCCTGCGTACTCTGCCGCATTCGCATTCAAACCAACGGCACGGATTTCAAAACCAAGTGTTGTTTTCTTCATCAAGAACCAGATGACTACCACTGCGATGATGGCAAAGAAAATCCCTATGTTCATTTGTGATTTGTCCGTCAAATTACGCAACCACTCCGTCTGGTAGACAGCATTGGCACCCACATCAATAGTTGAGTCCTTGTTTTTCATCAAGGAAGCTGGGAAGCTATGGATCAAGGCATTCCCACCGTAGAGAACAATGTAGTTCATCATAATGGTGATAATGACCTCACTAGTCCCGAGGTAGGCACGAAGGAAACCAGGAATCGCTCCAATAAATCCACCTGCGATAGCCGCAATCAAAACAGTCATTGGAATCATCAGTAAGCGAGGCATATTTGGGAAGGAAAGAGCAAACCAAGTCGCCATGATCCATCCTGCAAAAGCCTGACCAGGAAGTCCAACGTTAAAGAAACCAGCCCGGCTGGCTACCGAAAATCCAAGAGCAACTAAAATCAGTGGCCCCATGGCACGGGAAATATTTCCCCAACTCTTAATCGAACCAAAGGCTTTCTTAAACAGCAATTCATATCCCCAAAGGGCATCATAGCTGAAAGCCCACATGATAATGGCCCCCAATACTAATCCTAAAAGGACAGACACCAATGGAACGGCAATTTGTTTTAAATTTTTATTCATTTGATGCTCCCTCCTCTACTTTTCCTCCTGCCATGAGAATTCCAAGTTCTTGCTTATTCGTTGTTTCGGGAGTCACGATTCCTTGAATCTTCCCATCATGAATAACCGCAATACGGTCAGAAACATTCAAAATTTCATCCAATTCAAAGCTGACAACCAGAACAGCTTTTCCATGATCCCGTTCTTGAATCAAACGTTTGTGGATATATTCAATCGCTCCAACGTCCAAACCACGAGTTGGCTGGCTGACGATCAAGAGATCTGGATCGCGATCGATTTCCCGAGCGATAATGGCTTTTTGCTGGTTCCCTCCAGAGAGAGCCTTAGCAGGTACTACTTCACTAGCTGCACGAACGTCAAATTCTTCCATCAACTTCTTGGCATAAGAGGTAATATTTGGATAGTTCAAAATACCATTCTTGCTAAGTGGCTCTTTATAATAAGTTTGTAAGGCAATGTTTTCAGAGATCATCATGTCAAGGACTAAACCATCCCGGTGACGATCTTCTGGAACGTGCCCCACCTTCATTTCTGTGATTTGACGTGGATGAAGTCCGACAACGTCCTTGCCTTTAATCTTGATTGAACCGGATTTTACCTTCCGTAGCCCTGTAATCGCTTGGATCAACTCAGACTGACCATTGCCATCAATCCCTGCGATCCCGACGACTTCACCAGCACGAAGTTCCAATGAAAGACTCTTAACAGCTGGGACTCCCCGGTTTTCGTTTACAACCAAATTTTCGATTGATAAGACGACTTCTTTTGGTTCAGAAGGACCTTTTTCAGTCTTAAAGGAAACAGAACGACCGACCATCATTTCGGCCAAGTCTTGGTTGGTTGCTCCACCAATCTCGACTGTTTCGATAGATTTCCCACGACGGATAACCGTTACGCGATCAGAAACAGCACGGATTTCATCCAACTTGTGCGTAATCAAGATGATGGATTTTCCTTCATTCGCCAAATTCTTCATGATTGTCATCAATTCTTCGATTTCAGCTGGTGTTAACACTGCCGTTGGTTCATCGAAGATCAAGATGTCGGCTCCACGATAAAGCGTCTTTAAGATTTCCACACGTTGTTGCGCACCAACAGAAATATCCTCAACTTTGGCATTAGGATCTACTACCAAGCCATATTTTTTAGACAATTCAAGGATATCTTGACTGGCTTTTTTAAGATCTAAAACACCATGTTTCGTGGTTTCAGAACCAAGGATGATATTTTCAGCAACAGTGAAGGCTTCAACCAACATAAAGTGTTGGTGCACCATTCCAATTCCTAAAGAAGCTGCTTTTGAAGGTGAGTCTAGGTTAACAGGTTTGCCATTTACCACGATGTCTCCGCTCGTTGGTTCCAACAAACCAGCCAGCATATTCATCAGGGTAGATTTCCCTGCACCATTTTCTCCAAGAAGTGCATGGATTTCACCTTTGCGCAACTGAAGATTAATCTTGTCATTTGCTACAAAGTCACCAAATTTTTTGGTAATCTCACGCATTTCAATGACATATTCATGTGTCATTTGGGTGTTTCCTTTCAAGAATTTTTTATTTCAATAAAATCTATTAGATCCTCACTAACAGATTTTATTGAGACAAAAAGTCTCACTTTAAAAGAAACGGCCCTTAAAGGGAGGGCCGCTCCAATCAAATATTATTTTTCAGGAACTTTAAGAGACCCATCAAGGATTTTAGCTTTTGCATCTTCGACAGCTTTTTTAGCATCTGCAGAAAGATTGTCAGTTGTCAAATCAACTCCACCATCTTTCAAGCTATAAGTAATCACTTGACCGCCTGGGAATTTACCATCAGCAGTTTTCTTAGCCAAGTCTTTTACAGATTCTCCGACTTTCTTCAAGCTTGAAGCCAATACAAAGTTAGATTTTTTACCATCTTTAGAAGTGTATTCACCTTCAGCTTTTTGGTCACGGTCAACACCAATAACCCAAACTTTTTCGTCTTCATTTTTCTTCTCATTCAAGTCTTTAGCTTCAGAGAAGACCCCTGCACCAGTACCACCAGCTACTTGGTAGATAATGTCTGCGCCTGCAGCGTATTGTGCAGCAGCAATTGTTTTACCTTTAGCAGAGTCACCGAATGAACCAGCGTAGTCTACTTGAACTTTGATAGATGGGTCAACAGATTTAACACCAGCTTCAAACCCAGCGCGGAAACGAGTGATAACTTCACTTTCCATACCACCCACAAAACCAACATGTTTTGTTTTAGTTGTCTTCGCAGCTGCGACACCTGCAAGGTAACCAGCTTCGTTATCAGCATAGACAGCAGACGCTACGTTCTTTTGTCCTTCAATACGGTCATCGATGATGACATAGTTCACATCTTCGTTATCTTTAGCAGCTTTTTTAACAGAGTCGCTCAAGGCAAAACCAACACCAAAGATCAATTTGTAGTCGTTAGAAACAGCTTCATCAAGGTTTGTCGCATATTGAGATTCATCTGTTGATTGGAAGTAGTCGAATCCATTCCCTTTAGAAAGACCGTTTTCTTTCCCCCAAGCTTGTAGACCTTCCCAAGCAGATTGGTTGAATGATTTGTCATCCACACCACCAGTATCGGTAATGATAGCAGCTTTCAAATCTGTTTTTGATTCTGAGTTTGCGCTATCTTTTTTAGATGCACGATTTCCACATGCTGCAAGTCCGATAGCAGCGACAGTTACTAGACCAAGGCCTAGCCATTGTTTCTTGTTCATTACTGAACCTCCTAAATTATTGTGCAACATTGTTGCGAAGTATTGAAAAGGTCAAAAGACCGCCTCACAGACCAACTAAGTCAAGTCTGTAAAGGAATATGGAAGTAATTCCTTGACCGTCATCACGACCGTCGATTTATCTTTAGATACCAAAGTTACAGGCAGATCAGGTTCAAAAAATTCAGCCATGACCTGGCGACAAGCACCACACGGAGAGATGGGCTTGTCTGTTTGTCCATAGATAATCAGCTCTTTGAACTCGCGAGCACCCTCAGAAACTGCTTTAAAAATAGCTGTCCGCTCCCCACAATTGGTTAAGCCAAAGCTAGCATTTTCAATATTGACACCAGTATAGATGTCTCCACTCTTTGTTAACAGTACAGCTCCCACTGGGAAATGTGAATATGGTACATAGGCCTGCTTGCTCACTTCAACTGCTAATTCGATCAAATCAGTAGTCGCCATTTGCTACATTCCCTTCCACGATCGCTACACCAGAAGAAGTCCCAATACGGGTCGCACCAGCT
Source organism: uncultured Streptococcus sp. (assembly GCA_963540685.1). GTDB lineage: Bacteria > Bacillota > Bacilli > Lactobacillales > Streptococcaceae > Streptococcus. Next base: position 3,410 of record CAUTRO010000026.1, on the reverse strand, counting down.
TCGATAAAAGCAAGAGCATCTTCATATGATCGAGCCCCACCAGAAGCTTTGACACCCATTTCCGGTCCAACTGTTTGGCGCATTAAAGCTACATCCGCTACAGTCGCTCCTCCAGTTGAGAAACCAGTTGAAGTCTTCACAAAGTCAGCTCCAGCTAACTTAGCAATCTGACAAGCAACGATCTTTTCATTGTCTGTTAAGAGACAGGTCTCAATGATGACTTTGACCAGCTTATCACCGCTCGCTTCCACTACCGCTTGAATATCTTCTTCAACTAGTGCTAAATTCTTAGACTTCAAAGCACCGATATTAATGACCATGTCAATTTCATCGGCACCATTTTGAATAGCATTTTTTGTTTCACACGCTTTGACAAAAGGGGTATTTGCTCCTAAAGGAAAACCAATGACGGTGCAAACGTTAACGTCTGAATCGCGCAAGCCCTCAGCCGCAAAATTCACCCATGTCGGATTCACACAGACACTCGCAAAATCGTAAGCTTTTGCTTCTTCTATCAATTTTTCGATCTGTTCTTGTTGCGCATCTGGTTTTAAAAGAGTGTGATCGATATATTTATTTAACTTCATATAATCTCCTGAGTTGCTTAAGATATTATTTCAATAATTTCTTTAACGCTTTCAGCCCCTTCTAGTATTTTAACATTTTTTTTGAATTCTGTAACGCTTTCTTGTGAATTTTTTTCATTCACGAAAATACGAGCAATGCGTTCCCCTTTTTCAACCTGCTCTCCCACTTTCTTGTCAAATACAATCCCTGTTTCATAATCCAGGGGATCTGACTTGACAGCACGTCCTGCTCCCAAACGCATGGCAAATAAACCAAACTCCATCGCTGGCAAGGCTGCAATGAATCCGTCTTGATCCGCTGTTACTTCAATGACTTGATCCACTTTAACAGGTCGATGCAAATCTTCGATGTCTCCACCTTGAGCAAGAACCATTTCTTCGAATTTTGCCAAGGCTTGTCCATTGGTCAAGTGCTCATGTATAGCTTCAATCGATTGATCTACATGAGCTAATTTCAACATGATTTGCGCTAATTCACAAATAAACTCCGTTACGTCCGCTCGACCCTGTCCTTTTAGAATATCCAGGGCTTCCAAAATCTCTAAACGATTGCCAATACTGGTTCCCAAAGGTTGGCTCATATCTGTAATGACAGCGATTGTCTTGCGCCCTACGGCATTACCGAGATCCACCATGGTACGAGCTAGTTCACGCGCCTCCTCAATGGTCTTCATAAAGGCCCCTTCTCCAACGGTGACATCGAGAAGGATGGCATCAGCACCAGCTGCAATTTTCTTACTCATGACGGAGCTAGCAATCAAAGGAATGGTATCCACTGTCGCTGTCACGTCCCGAAGAGCATACAAGAGTTTATCTGCTTTCACAAGTTGATCAGATTGACCAATAACCGATAAGCCGATCTCCTGCACCTGATGGATGAATTCTTCTTGAGTCCGCTCGACTTGGAAGCCTTTAATAGATTCCAATTTATCGATGGTTCCACCAGTGTGGCCCAGGCCACGACCGCTCATCTTGGCAACCGGAACTCCGAAACTTGCAACCAAAGGCACCAAGACCAAGGTCACCTTGTCTCCCACACCACCAGTTGAATGTTTGTCCACCTTTATTCCTGGAATTGCTGACAAGTCAAACTGTTGCCCTGTTTGGACCATCTTCATGGTCATATGAGAGATTTCTTCTGTCGTCATCCCTTTAAAATAAACGGCCATAGCAAAAGCGGACATTTGGTAATCTGGAACTGTTCCAGCCACATATCCCTCAATCAGCCAGTCAATTTCTTTCTTACTTAAGGCAAGGCCATCCCGTTTTTTCTGAATAATATCTACTGCTCTCATGATACTTTCTCGCTTCTTAAAATATAATAGCCTTTGTCCTTTTTCACAGTCTCACAATTACCAAAAGTCTCTTCCATCTTGGCTTTAGCACTTGGAGCACCTTGTTTTTTTTGAATGACAATGGTCAAGTCGCCACCTGTTTTCAAGTGATCAAAACTACCAGTAATCACCTGGTGAACCACTTTCTTACCTGCTCGGATCGGTGGATTACTGATGACATGGTCAAAGACCCCTTCAACCGCTTCATAGACATTCGAAGAAAAGATCTGAGCTTCCACGCCATTTCGGCTGGCATTTTTCTTAGCCAATTCTAGTGCCCGCTCATTGACATCCACCATCGTCACTGCAACTCCCTGTGCTTTAGCTAGAGAGAGGCCAATTGGACCATAGCCACAGCCTACATCGAGGACGCTTTCTCCTTCTTGAAAATCCAAGGTTGATAAGAGCACCTGGCTTCCAAAATCGATCATTTTTTTACTGAAGACACCTGCGTCTGTATAGAAGTTCATCTTTTGTCCCAATAAAACAACAGCCAGATCATGAATATCATGGGCTGCATCTGGGTTTACATCGAAATACATTTTACTCATATGTTCATTTTATCATAATTTATTCTATTTTTAAATCGTTTACATGACCTCTAAAAATTGGTATACTAAAGACTACAATAGGAGTACCAAATGGACAAAGAATTTCTACATTTTGAAAAAATTAATCGGGAGACTTGGCAAAATCTACATCGTAAAACCACCCCGCCTCTCTCTCAAACAGAACTTAATTCGATCAAGAGTTTTAACGACCGCATCAACCTTCAGGATGTACGTGATGTCTATCTACCTTTGACAAACTTGATCGGAATCTACAAACGCTCTAAGGAAGATTTAGCCTTCTCTAAAAGTATTTTCCTTCAAAAAAACAGTGAGCGCCAACCCTTTATCATTGGGGTTTCAGGAAGTGTGGCTGTTGGAAAATCAACTACTAGCCGTCTCCTCCAAATCCTTCTTTCTCGGACCTTTGAAGGCACTACTGTTGAATTGGTCACAACAGATGGCTTTCTTTATCCCAACGCTGTCTTAAAAGAACAAGAACTTCTGAATAGAAAAGGATTTCCAGAAAGTTATGATATGGAGTTACTCCTTCATTTTCTTAACCAGATCAAGAATAATAAAAGCGTAGAGATTCCAGTCTATTCCCACGAAATTTATGACATTGTTCCCGATCAAAAGCAAACCATATTGCCAGCTGACTTTGTCATTGTAGAAGGGATTAATGTCTTCCAAAATCCTCAAAATGACAGTCTTTATATGACCGATTTCTTTGATTTTTCGATCTATGTAGACGCTGCAGTAGATGATATTGAGTCCTGGTATATCGATCGCTTCCAAAAACTCCTGGCCTTGGCACAGAATGATCCCAATAACTACTATTATCATTTTACGAAGCAACCCCTAGAGGATGTTTTAAAGATGGCCCATCAAGTCTGGGAGTCCATTAATTTGCTTAACCTGCAACACTACATTCAACCAAC
>CAUTRO010000025.1:0-10035 GCA_963540685.1 uncultured Streptococcus sp. | reverse complement strand
GCAAAGAATACTAAACCACCCGCCCAGAATTCATATCCCAGATTAATCATTTGACCGAATTTTTGAGTATACCCATAAAAAAGACATAACAAATAGATATTAGCTGCGATTACTAGAGCACGAACGACTCGAAAAATTGTCGTTGATAGTTTTGCCGGATCAAAATCATCTCCTCCAAGTATTATATTATGAGAAGCTGCATAATAAAAGACCTTTTCTGTTGTTAGTTGAGCTTTACGAACATTTTTATATAATCCCCGTTCAAGAATCGCAACCATAAACAAAAACTCAGCCAACCAAAAGAGTAGGATAAAGGTCAAACTAGTCCAGTTATAAACACCTATACCCATGGCTCCCAGCAACCCAAAGATCCCAGGTCCACCGGCCATAAATAAAATCACCAATTCAGGAATGTAGGCATTGGTTTTTCGTGCCCCTTCGGTATTAAGCAAAATGCTCTTGGGAGCAGCTAAAGCCTCTCTCGTCTTTTGGTCATAATAGACCGCCTGACCATCACATTCGCCGATAAAGACACGACGGCGTCTAAGAAAAAACATCTTTACCTCTTTCTATTTCTGAACATAAGTTCTAAAAGTTTTCTAACCATTAGGAATAAATCTATAGACGAGAATTCTACTCTTCATATTCTGGGTGTTTGCGTACATAGCGTGCCGCTTGAACTCCGTCCACTATAAGAGCTGGTAAAAAGAGGTTCATCAAGATGCCCAAGAAAACACCAAAGACATTCTCAATGTAGCCAGTGAGAATAGCTGGCACTAACAATACAGCTACAAAAGCAACTCCAAAATTAAACAATCGCTCTTGATTCTTGTTATTGTCTTTACCACCATAAGTCTCCCATCGGTTGAAAGCCCAGATTTTCCCCTGATTTTTAGGAAGATAATACCAGGAGTAGAGACCTGTAGAAAAAAGCAGGATAAAGAGAGCTACCAGATTATAAGCTAGCGCCAAGCCTGAATAGATTTCATCTTTACCAACTAGCATAACCAAGCCTGCAAAAGTAATGTCAATGTTTAAAATCAAAACAAGTATAGAAACAAAAAGATAGATAAAACTCTTAAATCTCACAATAAAACGATCGAAGAAAGAGAGTGGGATTGCTAAACCACTAATGAACATGAAAATAATGAACAAGTTTTTATAAATGCCAATATGATCGACATAGGTTGTCCCAAAATACGCCATAAAAGAGAATGCTAAGCTAATCCAAGATAGAAGCTTGATATAGCCTAGACTAACCCCATTTGTAATCAAAGGGCCGTGGTAACGTTCTTCGATCACTGCTTTCTTTTTCTTTGAAGTTTTTGACATAAAATTCCTTCCTTATTGGGCTAATTTCGTTTGTATCTAGTATACCACGAACTAACTTGCTACGTCATAGGATAGTTAAGGGTGGCATCTTGATAAAAGGTTGACAGAACTTCGCTCCATAGGATATGATGGGAATACCTAGAATTTTAACTCTGCATGACTTATACATATTCTACTGAAAAAACCTTGGGGAGTTCAATTCTATAGATGGAGGTTTCAATGAAAATCTATTATTCAAGATTTGTCGGTGTCGGCTATCTATTCTTTGCAGCGGCTATATTCTTTCAATTTTTCTTTTTTCTCAAGCCTGGATCGATCGACTTTTCTCAACTGAATCTTCTCACTGTGATTCCAACCGTTCTATTTTTCGCTGCTATCTACGCAACGATTGCAGGTATCAAAAGACTGACTAGCCGCAGAATCTCCTTTGAATTCACCTTCGAAGGGATTTCTGTCTATCCTGGGCTCTTCTTTTCTAAGGAAATCTTCATCCCAAAAGAAGAATTACTGCGAGCATCGTATGTTGAAGTGGATGTTAGCGACCCTGACCATATCAACAGCAAAGCTTGCTATTTAGATTTTGACCTGAGAGAGGTCACCCAGCTTGAAGATATTTCTAAGTCAAACGTCATTATCGATACCAATGTCCTGATAGTGCGTCTCGCCCTTAGCCTCTGTCGATTTAGGGAGGAAGAAAAAGCCGAGTTGGCGACTTATCTAAAAGAAAATTACAGCATTGATTTCTTCTATTAGAAAGTCCTAAAAAAGCCTTGATTCCAAGGCTTTTTGTGTTGTTACCGATCCACCACTTGTGCTTCAAAGTGGGCTGGATTATTGTCTACATTTTTTATCAATTTAACTATCTTTCCCACTCCATATTGAGGTTTTTTTAAATGAAAAGGCTTTCTAATTAAACAGAAACATGATATAATAACCTCATAAATGAAAAAGGAGTTTTTTTATGAAAAAAACAGGTAAAATTTTAGGTTTGGGAATATCTTTACTAGCTATTTCATCTTTGATGGCATGTAGCTCTATATCAAAACTAAATTCGTCATCTAAAGACGATAAAACAGAGGCTACATCTAGTACTTCTGAAAAGAAAGGAATTATAGATCAAGCAAAAGAAAAAATTGGCATTGAAAAATTTGATCCTCAGGACGTATCAGATCAAACGATCGAATCCATCAAAACTTATGATGACTACTTGGTAATGTATGAAAAAATTATTCAAGATTATTTCGACCAATGTGAAGCTGTGTTTAAAGAAAAAGGTATAGGAGATGATGCTTCTTTCGAAGAACAGAAAAAATCTCTAACCCAAGCGATGGAAGATCAGAAAAAACAATATGGTGCACTCAAGAACTCACCAATTCAAGGAAAAGAACAGATTGTCCAATTTCTTAAAGATTCTAGGGACTCTCTCAAAGATTTAGTCAATCAATTAGCAGCTAATTAAAAACTAGGGATTCATCTAATTCCCCCGGAAAACCGAACCCTAGGGTCGGTTTTTTAGTATATTCTTTTAAATCAGAAATTTCTTAACAGGGAGAAGAAACATGGAGTATCAACTATTACCCCACGAATACATGATAATGCACAGCGATAATGTTTGCTTTGGGAAATCATCAACTTTATCAGATGAATTGATTTTAACTAATTTAAACTTGATTCATATCAAGAAAGGAATTTTTGGAGGAAAAAAAGGGCAACTAACTATTCCTATTAATCAAATCAAATTATTTGACGGAAAACCACAAGTTTCCATCAACAAAGCAAATGGAGACAAAAGATTAGAAATCTACTATAATGGAGGGCAAGCGAGTTTTGGGTTCGATAATGCTAAAGACACTGAAAAATGGGCTTCTAATTTAATTAAACTAATAACAGGAGATACTTCTAACTTTGAATCATTAGGAGATAATAGCTTCTTTGGAGTAGATGCTTTAGCAGAAAGCCTGAGAGACACTTTCAACGTCTTTAAAGCAGGATTAGGCATTAAAGAAAAAGAACCAGAGAAGGTTTCATCAAAATGTACGTTTTGTGGAGCTCCCATATCAGGATTGTCTAAGCAAACTGTTAGATGTTCGTACTGTGATATGGAACAAAGTTTATAGGAGATTAACAGATGGGATTTATTAAAGCAGTTACAGATTCAATTGGTGGCACATTTGCTGATCAGTGGAAAGAGATTATTACAGTCCAAGCTTTTGACGAACACACAGTGGTAGCACCTGGAATCCTTCAAGAAAACAACAACGGCAGAGGAGTTAATACCAAAGGATCGGCAGGTATCATCTCCAATGGTTCTAAAATTTTTGTTCCAGAAAATACCGCAGCATTCATTTTTAGCCAATCGGGCATTGAAGAAGTCATTACAACACCAGGTGGATATGAATACCAAAATGGAGAAAGTAGTATCTTTAATGGTGATGGAATAAAGAAATCACTAATTGATAACGTTGTGAATCGTGTCGGATTCGGAGGTCAGAGTGATCAACAAAAGCAAATTTCTTTTGTAAATTTAAGAGAGATACGAGATATTAAATTTGGAACCCGTGGACCTGTTATGTATAACGACTTATTTTATGGGACAGATTTGGAAGTGCGAGCGTTCGGAACATTCTCAATAAAAATTACAGATGCTGAGCGTTTCATCAAAAACTTTCTTCCTGCAAATGTGAGTTACTATACATTTGACAGCTTACAAGCGAGATCACAAATTGTAACTGAATTTTTACAATCTTTCATAGTAGCACTTAATTCTCTGTCTACTACATATCGTATTTCACAACTACCTTCACAAGCAGCAATACTTGCAAATCAAGTAGCTTGTGACAACCAATATGCCGGAACTTGGAAAGAGCGTTTTGGATTCGAAATTATAAAAGTAGCTATTGCAAACATTGAATTTTCTCCTGAATCGAAAGAGTTAGTGAAACAATTCTCTTCTAATAAGATGAACTTAAAAGCGTATGATGATGTTTCTCAAAAATCATCCAACATTGCAGCACAACAAAAAATTGCATCGGGCATTGAAGAACATGGATTAGGAGATGGTCCTGGTATGATTTTTGGAATGAACATAGCCCAACAATTGGATGACAAAGCAAGCAAATCGACTATGACTTTTGACGAACAAATCGAGATGCTTACTAAACTTAAATCTCTGTTAGATTCAGGAATATTAACTCAGGAAGAGTTTGAAAAAAAGAAAAAGGAAATTATGGAATTATAGAGAATTCAACTAGTAATTTAATCATAAATTACTAGTTTTTATATACTCTTTTTCAATAATTAGTTTTAATATTAATTATTGAAAATAAGTCCATCAGCATCAGAATAGATAAACAATATCAAGCGAACTCATAAATATATTATACATATGTAATTCACTCTACCAAACACCATACCCATATTATCCCCCCATTTGTGGTATGATGGTAGAGTATGTTTAGGTGCCAGCAATCCCGATCGAGCACCTCCCTGCTAAAAGGAGAACGAATATGAAAATTGCATGGAATGAAATGAAATACCAACCCAAGAAGTTTATCCTGATAGAACTTCTCATTACCATTCTCATGTTTATGGTGGTGTTTTTGTCTAGCCTGACAAATGGACTGGGTCGTTCGGTATCGGCCCAAATCGATAACTATGGTCCGCGGCACTACATCCTTTCGACGGATTCAGAAGGGATTATCCCCTTTTCGACCATTACGTCTAAGGATTTAGATGAGATTAACAAGATAAAGGAAATGGACTATTCTGGCTTGTCCATCCAGCGGGCAACCATCTCAAAATCAGAGGATTCCAACACCTTGGATATCACCTACTTCGTGACCGACCACAATGAAGAAGAAATCCTCAATCCAATCATGGAAGATACCGACCTCAAAATCTCCGACTTAAAGAAAAACGAGGTCATTCTGGACAGCTCTTTCAAAGAGGATGAGGGAATCCAAGTCGGCGATCAAGTGATCGATAAAACTTCTAAGCAAAAACTCAAGGTCGTAGCCTTCGCGAACAATGCTAAATACGGCTATAGCGAGATTGGTTTTATCAGTTCGGAGACCTACACAGGCATGAGGCAGAAAACAGATCCAAGCTATCAATGGCAAGCCCAAACCCTTGTGACCAAGAAGAGCATCACCTCTAGCGATCTATCCAGCAACTTGATGGTGGCAGATAAGAAGCAAGTGATCGATAAAATCCCTGGCTACAAGGCTCAAAACCTGACGCTACGGATGATTACGTGGGTGCTGCTACTCGCTTCCTCTGCTATCCTTGGGGTCTTCTTCTATATCCTCACCCTGCAGAAGTTAAAACAGTTCGGCGTCTTAAAGGCCATTGGCATGTCCATGAGCCAGATTACCTATGTCCAACTATCCCAGCTCACCATCATCTCCCTTATCGGAGTACTGCTGGGGCTTGGCTTGGCAACTATGATGGCGCCATTTTTACCCAATAGCGTCCCTTCCTTTATGACTCTAAAAGACAACCTCACCATCTCAGTTAGCTTTATCCTGACCTCTATCTTGTGTGGTGGCTTGTCCCTTGTCAAAATCAAAAAAGTAGATCCAATCGAAGTCATTGGTGGAAATGGAGAATAAGATGGCCATTATTGCATTAGAAAATATCAGAAAATCTTACGCCGATGGCAACCAGATGCACCATGTCCTCAACCAACTGAATTTAAGCGTCGAACCCAACGAATTTGTCGCGATCTTGGGCCCTTCAGGATCTGGTAAATCTACTCTCTTAGCCATCGCTGGCTTACTTTTGTCAGCAGACGAGGGGCGGATTCGTATCGCTAGCCAAGACTTGACCGGCCTCAACCAAGGCAAGTGGACGCAAAAACGGCTGGAATTGCTCGGCTTCATCTTTCAAGATCACCAGCTCCTCTCCTATATGAAAATCGGTGATCAGTTAGAACTGGTAGCCAAATTGAAAGGAGAAAAGGACAAGAAAAAACGCCAAGAGGAAGTCAAAGCCTTGTTGGCAGATCTGGGCATCGAAGCTTGTTACCACCAATACCCTAATCAGATGTCTGGTGGACAAAAACAACGGGCAGCCATCGCGCGGGCCTTTATCGGAAATCCGCAGGTTATCTTAGCCGATGAACCAACCGCTAGCCTTGACCCTGATCGGGGGCAAGAAATCGCCCAGTTGATCCGTAAAGAAGTCAAATCCAAAAACAAGAGCGCCATCATGGTGACCCATGACCGCTCCATCCTGACCTATGTGGATACCATTTACGAATTAAAACACGGCCAATTGCTAAAGGTAGAAAAGCTTGATTAAATTAAAACTAGCGAACAAGAGAAATGCTTGTTCGCTAGTTTTTTATTCTTGAGGATCTTTGGGCAGTTCCATACGGAAGCGTAAGCCCATAGCCGTTTTATCAAATTGATAGGCCAGTTCTTCATGGTCCAGCAAGTGTTGAACGACGAAGAGTCCCAAGCCTCCTTCCTTCTTCTGGAGGCTAGTTGTCATTGGCATCTCAGCGGTCTCTACCATTTCCTGGCTGGTATTTTCAATAGCCAAGTGCGTCCCTTCTTCTTCGAGACGGAGTTGGATCTCTCCACCGGCATCCGAATGCTTAACAGCATTACTGATGACATTTGAGAGGACCAATTTCAGAATGGCTGGGTCCATATAGACTGGTTTGTCAGGGATTTGATTGTCAATCGTGAGCGAGCGGGATTGAGCCAAGACCTTGTACTGGTCGAGGATTTGCTCTAAGACCTGATCCAGCTGGATCCACTCCTTGTCACCAGCCAATTCTTGGACAGAGGACAGGGACAGGATTTCCAGGACGATCTGGTTCATCTCATCGACGATATCGAGGGAGACTGATAGGTAACGGTCCCGATCCTTGTAGCGGCCGATCTTATCCCGCATATTTTCGAGGATAATCTTCAAGCTGGCCAGAGGGGTCTTGAGCTCATGCGAGGCCCCTCGTAGGAATTCGACCTTCATCTGCTCCAACTTGAGATTTTCCTGTTTCTGCTGCTCTAGATTGTCTATCACCTCTAGGAGATGGTGATAGAGGTCGTTGATTTGTTGCTTAAGGACGCCGATCTCATCCTGTGAGTGAATAGGAAGACTGGCTGTCCGATCCAGCCGCTTCATCCGCTTGGTCATCTGCTTGATCTCAAGGATCGGAGCAGAAATCATGCGGGCATAGAGGTAGGAAGCAATCAACGACAGAACAAAGGAAGCAAGGAGACTAAAGGGAAGAAAGCCCAGACTGATGTCCCGCGCTTCCTTTTGCGAATCGACGGTCGCTAAGAATTGCAAGATCAGGTCTTTCCCTTCTTTGGTCTGAATCTTTCGCTCTTCAATCACCAGAGAATTGTTCTGGCTATCAGGGTTCAGGAGCAGGTCATCCTTGACCTCTATGGCATTTTGTTTTTCCTTGCCCTTGATAGAGACCTTGATATCATTGGTCTTGGAATAAAGGTCGATGACTGACTCAATGGTCCCTTCTTCCTGGCCTTGGAAACTCTTGGCCAGAGCCTCTGATTTCTTCAAAATCGTCTGGCGCTGGGACTCGATATAGGTCGACGGGAAAATAAAGTAAACCGAAGCATGTAGAAAGATGACTAAGCTACTAAAAAGGGCAAAGGTGATCAGAAAGATCTTTGCAAAGATACTCCGTTTGGTCATGGTCTCTCCAATTTATAGCCGACATTGCGTACCGTAATGATACAGTCCAGCTCTAGTTTTTTTCGTAGTTCCTTGATATAGACATCGATCACCCGGTCAAAAGGGATCTCCTCCGTCTCCTTCCAGACGGCATCGAGGATCTGAGAGCGGGTCCGGGCCTTGCCTTCATGCTGGAGCAAGTATTCCAAGATTTCCAACTCCTTGGCATTCATGGAAATAGCTTGCCCAGCTAGGCTGGCTGTATAACTCTCAAAATCCACCCGCGCTTCTCCATAGGTGAAAACCCGTGAAGGTTGAAGCTTTTTAAAAATAGCTTCAATCCGGACCTTCAAGAGGGACAAGGAGAAGGGTTTTTCCAGATAACCATCTGCCAGCTCTCCAAAGGCCGTCAACTTATAGTCCTCGTCATGGAAGGCAGTCAGCATGAGGACAGGGACTGAACTGGTCTTTCGGATGGCCTTGAGGACTTCCAAGCCATTGAGGATAGGAAGCTGGATATCCAGCAAAACTAGATCCGGCGCTTCTCTATGAAAGAGGTCCAGGGCCTCCTGCCCATCGCCTGCTTCAAAGACCTCATAGCCACATTCCATGAGATAGTCGCTCATCCCTTCTCGAATCAGGACTTCATCTTCTACAATTAGTATCTTCATACACTTTCCTTTTATCTAAGAAACTTCTTCTACCTCCTATTATACCCTATTTCTATTTTAGGAAACAATCTCTTATTCGACATCCACCAAAAGTTCCTTTGGTTTCTTATGCAAGAGCCATTGAGAAGAAAGGATGGATACGAGAATCAAGAGAAGGCCACCGACCAACACAATCACCAACAATTGGCTCGGTTGGATGTCCATATGGATATCTGTCAGGGTCTTACTGAAGCTTTCTGCCTCAGCTCCTCCACCAAGGTTGGCGGCAGAGGATTCTTGAGCCATTTGTTTGGCAATGCCACTGGTTACGTTTTTGAGCACCGTATCTCCTACTGCTTTGGCCAGAAGTCCTGCGACTCCATAGGAGAGGAGGAAGGCTGGGATGGAAATCATGACCAATTCTGCCACAAATTGCCCTGCAATCTGTACCTTGGAGAGCCCTAGAGCCAGCAAGATCCCAACTTCTCTGCGACGGGCATTGAGCCACAAGACAAGGAGAAGGGTGAGAAGCAAGCTCGCAAAGATGAGGCTGCCGATAAACAAGTAGTCCGCCACTTGGAACATGCTGCTGATCGATTTTTGCAAGGCTGGGTAGTTCGAAGAGCTCTTAACCAAGTCGTAAAGGTTCCAGTCAATGTCAAGTGCTTTGATTTTTTCGATCAATTTATCGAGGTCCTGATCCCCCTTGGCAAAGAAGGTTGCATCCTCATAGGTAGCTGTTTGGACGGTATTACCATAGAGTTTAGCAGCTGTATCCAAGTCAGAGATGAGGGTATCTTCATACAACTCTTGGGCGTAAGTGAGAGGAGCTTGGTTCTTCCCTGAGAACAAGCCTTTAATGGTCACTTCGACGGTTTCATTGGCCCCTTTTTCATTGTCTGCATCGTAGAGATTGGACTTGAGACGTACCTTATCGCCCACCTTGAGACCATTCTTTTTCGCCAAATCTTCGTGCATGAGGATTTGGTTTTTGTCCTTATCGGTCAGGTGCTCCCCTTGAACCAGCTTGTAGGCTCCAGAGACAAACTTATCTTCTTTTGAAGAGTCATTGACCCCTGTCACCATCAAGGTATTTTTGAAGTACTTGGCCCGCTCTGGAGATTGATTTTGCAGGGTTTCTTCGGTCTCAATGATCTCGTGGTCTAGGATATCTGCGATGGCATTGATCCGCTTGATGGAGGAGGTGATCCCCTCTACCTGGCTGATTTTTTCGATATCTTCTCCTCTGAGATTCCCAGCTCCCCGAGGGGTTCCCGGATTGGTCCGTCGGTTGATCTGCATGGAGAAGCTATTGGTGATGGAGCCTAGACTTTCGGATGAAGCTTTTTGGGTTGCTGCCTTCATGGAGAGTCCGATCAAGCTCAAGATCCCCATGAGGAGAATG
>CAUTRO010000024.1:0-10039 GCA_963540685.1 uncultured Streptococcus sp. | reverse complement strand
ACCAGTGCCCCCCATTGGTTGGTGAATCATGTACTCTGCATTTGGCAACATGAAACGTTTGCCTTTGGCACCACTTGATGCAATCACAGTTCCCATTGAAGCGGCCATCCCCATGACAATGGTTTGGACATCTGATTTGATAAAGTTCATGGTATCAACGATAGCCAGACCTGCCGAAACAGATCCTCCTGGCGTATTGATATACATATAGATATCTTTAGTGTTGTCTTGAGCATCCAAGAAGAGCAATTGGGCAATAATCGAATTGGCCATTTGATCCTCAACTGGTCCTGTCACCATGATAATCCGATCTTTCAACAGACGGGAATAAATATCGTAAGAACGCTCTCCACGGCTGGTTTGTTCAATAACTACTGGAATCATTTATTCTTCTCCTTTAGTATCCATTCATTCTCACAATTCGTGAGGTTCAAGGTATATGTGCTATTATAAACCAATGGTCAAAAAAGGTCAATTTTTTAGCACCTATCTCCTCATCACGAATGGACTTTTTATTTCGTACCGAACAAACGGTCACCTGCATCTCCAAGACCTGGAACGATGTAGCCATGTTCATTCAAGTGGTCGTCGAGAGCTGCTGTAAAGATATCGACATCTGGATGAGCTTCTTGAAGAGCTTTCACCCCTTCAGGTGCTGACACCAAGCAGACAAACTTGATGTGGCTAGCTCCACGTTTTTTCAAAGAATCAATCGCGAGAATAGCTGATCCACCGGTTGCAAGCATCGGGTCTACTACAAAGATGCGACGTTGATCAATATCTTCTGGCAATTTCACCAAGTATTCAACTGGCTTCAAGGTTTCTTCGTCACGATACATCCCGATATGTCCAACTTTGGCAGCCGGTACCAAGCTCAAGAGCCCATCGACCATGCCAATTCCTGCACGAAGGATTGGAACAATGGCCAATTTCTTCCCTGCAATTTGTTTTTGAACCGTTTTGGTAATCGGAGTTTCAATTTCAACATCTTCAAGAGGTAATTCGCGCAAGACTTCGTAGCCCATCAACATAGCAATCTCATCTACTAATTCACGAAAGGCTTTCGTAGAGGTATCTGTCCGACGTAAAATAGACAACTTGTGTTGAATCAAGGGGTGTTTAATGACTTCTAATTTTCCCATTTATAAGTCCTTCTTTCTAAGCTACCATCGTTCAAAAAGGAGCAATGATAAAGGCTGAATCAAGCTCTGCCTCTTTCTTTCACTCCCTTTTTAAATGCGTAGCACTTGGAAATTTTTATTTCCAACTTTATATTCGTCTTATTATACCAAATTTTGTAAAAAAAAGAGAGCCCTTACACTTAATTTCTAAAAGTTCGGGCTCACTCTTTTATGAAAGGCTTATAACCATTCTTTGTATTTCTTGATATAAATACGTTTGACAACCGTCACACTCAACATATAGAGGACGATAATGGCAAACAAAAGGATGAAGTATAATCCATTCAGCTGGCTCAATTTCAAGATAGGGGCCAAAGGACTGTATGGAAGAGAGGTTACAAAGAAAGCAGCTACCAAGGTTGTTCCCACGACAGACCAAGCTGGACGACTTTGAATAAATGGTAGTTTTGGTGACCGCAACATATGGATGACCATGGTTTGAGACCACATGGATTCGATGAACCATCCTGTTTGGAAAACCATGATAAAGGCAGCCGCATCTGCTGCTCCATGGTTGTATCCATGACCCAAAATCATTGGGACAAGAAGGAAGTAGAGAAGCATGTAGGTGATAATATCAAATACAGATGAGATCGGACCAATCCAGGCCATAAATCGCATGATAGAATTCGCTTCCCAAATGTGAGGGTCCTTGAGAAATTCCTTATCAACATTGTCAAAAGGAAGGGCAATACAAGAAAGGTCGTAGATGAGATTGAGCACAATCAAGTGAATTGGGGCCATGGGAAGGAAGGGCAAAAAGATGCTGGCAAAGAGAAGAGAAAAGATATTCCCGAAGTTAGAAGAAACCGTCATCTTGATGTACTTAGTCATATTGGCATAGACCTTGCGGCCTTCTACCAAACCTTTTTCAAGGACCATCAAGTCCTTATCCAGCAGGATGACATCTGCCGTTTCTTTGGCAATATCAACAGCAGTATCCACAGAGATCCCGACGTCTGATACCTTCATAGATGGGGCATCATTGATCCCATCTCCCATGTAACCCACTTTGTGGCCATTATTTTTCAGGCTCAGGATGATCCGGGCTTTTTGATCGGGTGACAGTTTGGCAAAGACCGTTGTGGTTTCCACAACTTGCGCTAACTCTTGGTCTGTCATCGCATCAATTTCACTTCCCAAAAGTATCCGTTCTACATCCAGTCCTACTTTTTCACAGACTGCTTGAGTGACTTTTTCATTGTCACCGGTTAAGATTTTGGTCGTCACTCCGTATTCAGCAAGGGCCTTAATAGCTGGGGCTGCAGAAGGTTTTGGAGGATCAAGAAAGGCCAGGTAACCCGTTAAGATCATATTTCTTTCATCTTCCACACTAAGGACTTGGTCTTCATTGAGTTCGGTTTTGTAGCTGACTCCAAGTACACGAAGGCCTTGTTCATTCAATTGAGCTACTTCTGCAAGAACTTCTTGACGAATGGAATCGGTCAGGTGTAGAATCTCTCCCTTATACTCGACATAAGTCGATACAGAAAGCATTTCTTCCAAGGCACCCTTAGTTACCATGCTGACAACCCCGTCTTCATCCTTAACGATGACACTCATGCGACGACGTTCAAAATCAAAGGGCAACTCATCTATTTTATGGAAAGTTTGATCCAAGTCACGAACAATGTCATGTTTTTTGGCTTCTTTATGTGTTCGATTGATAATAGCCCGGTCCATCAGATTCTTCAAACCTGTTTGGAAATAGGAATTCAAGAAAGCACGGCGCAAGACAGATAAATCCAGATCCCCATGGATATCTAGAGGATACTCCAAGACGATTTCATCTTGGGTCAAAGTCCCTGTCTTATCAGTGCACAATATATCAATAGCACCCAGGTCTTGGATCGCATTGAGTTTTTTGATGACGACTTTTTCCTTGGCCATGATGATAGAACCTTTGGCTAAACTCGCCGTAATAATCATTGGCAGCATTTCCGGCGTCAAACCGACTCCAACGCTAAGGGCAAAGACACCAGCTTCTAGCCAGTCACCATCGGTTAAGCCATTGATGACAAAGACAACTGGCACCATGACCAACATGAGCCGAATTAAGAGCCAGGAAACAGTGTTCATTTCTCTTTCAAAGGAAGTGGGTTCATCATAGGTGTTGATCGTTTGCTCAATCGCACCCATCATAGTTTCATCACCCACTACCAGAACCAAGGCCGTCGCACGTCCCGAAATAACATTGGTCCCCATAAAGGCCAAGCTTTCACTCTCCAAGAGGCTATCTAGATTTTGACCTTCAGCCTTGCTAAGACATACCTTTTCAACAGCATCACTTTCCCCCGTAAGACCTGATTGTTGGACAAAGAAGTCACGGGAATCTAGAAGGACCACATCTGCTGGGATCATATCGCCGGCACTGAGTTTCACCACATCCCCTACGACAATCTCATCAATGGGAATTTCTTGTTCAGAACCATCTCGAAGGACTGTCGCTGTATTGACGATCATACGAGACAAGTTGCTTGCAGCCTTGTCACTTCTCAGCTCTTGGATAAAGCGAATTCCACCAGAAATCAAGACCAAGGTCACAATGATAATAGAAGTCGTTGGGTCTTGCTCACCTGGTTTTGCTAGCCAGACATTGGTGATGAAAGAAACCAGAGCGATGACCAACAAAATTACTGTGAAGGGATTGATAATCGATTCGTAGATCTTTTTGAGGATGGAATCTTCTTGGCCCTTGGTGATGATATTGTCACCATAGGTATCACGGTTTTCTTCTACTTGCTCGTCAACTAAACCACGAGCGCTGGTTTTGTAATAAGCAAGCGTCTTTTCAAGCGGTTCTTGAAGAGCAGCAATGAGTCTTTCTTTATTTGTTTGCATTGGTATCTCCTTTTTCAATCAGGAGCCAATCACTTTTGGAGTCCCTATGACACAAATCAGCGATTGGCTGGCTCGGTGCGGTTCGGGATGTTCGTCGATTTGTATCATAGCTCTCTCCTTTCTCTTTTTTGGGTAGGCATAAAAAGAGTCCTACCCTGATCAGTAGGACTCATGAAACTCGTCGTTTATTTTTTAATAAAATTTCTCAAAAAATAGACCGTCCCAGCTTTAGCTCCATAAGGCGATGAAATGAGCTTAGTCTTGACCTTGGCGATCAGGACTGTTGACCAACGAGTAGTGTCTCCACTGCTTTGCGGTAGTCATCCGTATCCTTGTGGTAGCCTCACCTACCGTATTCGAGTTCATTCTACTCCTTCATGAGCAGAAAGTCAACACCTATTTGTGAAAAGTTTCCACCAATCGTTTGGTGATTTCTTCAATAAGAGCAAATGGGGCAGCTACATTGAGACGGGCATGCAAGTTTCCTTCTTTCCCAAAATCAGATCCACGATTCAAAATCAATTTAGCATGGTCATGGATTTTAGCATGCAAATCCTCATCTGAGTATGGATAAGCGGAGAAGTCTAACCAGAGAAGATAAGTTCCCTGTGGTTTCATCACTCGGATATGGGTCTTTTCCTGCAATTCATCTACAACATAGTCAATGTGTTTTTCAAAGACTTGCTTGAGCTCTGTCAACCAAGGCTTGCCATGGCGATAGGCTGCTTCTGTAGCAATATAGCCCAAGCCTGAAATTTCATGTTGGTTATTGGCCAATTGCCGTTGTTTAAAGGCTGTCCGAAGCTTTGGATTTTCAATGACTACATAAGAATTTTTTGTTCCTGCAATATTGAAGGTCTTGGTCGCACTGGTTAAGATCAAACTAAAGTCTTTAAAGCTTGGGTCAACTGTGTTAAAGCTGGTATGACGGTGGCCAAACAAGGCCAAGTCTTGGTGAATTTCATCTGAAATGAGAAGGACTCCATATTGTTGACAAAGGCGACCAATTTTTTCCAAGACCTCACGATCCCATACACGACCACCAGGATTGTGCGGATTACACAAAACATAGAGTTTGACATCCTGCTCCACAATATCTTTTTCCAACTGATCAAAATCAATTTGAAAAAGTCCATCTTTTTCGATCAGCGAATTTTCAATCAATTTTCGTCGATTGCACTTGACACTTCGTGCAAAAGGAGGATAGACTGGCGTATTGATCAAGACAGCATCCCCTTCCTTGGTGAAGGCTTGAATGGCTGTTGAAATAGCTGGAACAACTCCTTCGATAAAAACGATCGCTTCCTTGTCAAAGGAATAGCCGTGCTCATTTTTTTCCCACTCAAGGATCGACTGGTAGAGGCTATCTGAGGCATAGGTGTAGCCGTAGACCATTTGGTCCGCATAGCCGATAACAGCTTCTCGTACTTCTGGAATGACGTTAAAATCCATGTCCGCGATCCAAGCTGGAATGATCTCTGGATCTGTCTCTGTCTCTTTCCATTTGTAGGTATGGTGGGTCAACCGATTGGGTAAGGTCGTAAAATCATATTTGCTCATCTTAGGCCTCCAATGCTTGCTTCAAATCGTCAATCAAATCATCCGCATCTTCGATTCCGATAGACAAACGAAGCAGATCATCTGTCAAACCGTATGAATGACGAACTTCTGCGGGAATGTCTGCATGGGTCTGAGTGGTAGGATAAGTGATCAAGCTTTCAACTCCGCCAAGACTTTCTGCAAAGGTAAAGACTTGAAGGGAATTTAAAAAGTTAGGAATTTTTGTCTCATCCTGAATTTTAAAGGAGACCATTCCCCCTTTTCCAGTGTAGAGAACTTCTTTGATCTGAGGCGCTGTTTTCAAGAATTCGACCACCTTGCGAGCAGTCTCTGTCGAGCGCTCCATCCGAATTGAAAGGGTCTTCAGACCACGGATCAAGAGATAGCTGTCAAATGGTGATAGAACAGCACCTGTCGTGTTCAAATTGTAAAAGAGTTGGTCATACAAGTCTGCATCATTGGTTACTACTACACCTGCTAAGACATCGTTGTGACCAGCCAAGTACTTGGTTGCTGAATGGAGCACAATATCTGCCCCCTCTTCAATCGGTCGTTGGTAGATAGGACTGTAAAAAGTATTGTCCACCACGACTTTGGCACCTTTTGCGTGGGCCAATTTTGCTAAATGAGCAATATCAAATTCCAACATCAATGGGTTTGTTGGCGTTTCAATATAGAGGACATCCACCTGATCTTTTTCAAGGTGTTGAATCAGTTCTTCTTCTGTATTGGCATAGGTAAAAGTGAAACGACCTTCTTGCTCTTGTTGGTTAAACCAGCGGAAAGAGCCTCCATAAAGGTCACGAACCGCTAAGACTTTTGAACCAACAGGGAAAATGCTAAATGCAAGCACAATAGCTGACATTCCAGAACTTGTCGCCAAAGCATAGTCTGCACTTTCGATAGCTGCCAAAGTCTTCTCAGCTGTTGCGCGTGTTGGATTTTTTGTACGGGTATAGTCAAAACCTGTAGACTGACCAAATTCTGGGTGTTGGTAAGTAGTTGAGAAATGCAACGGAGTCGTCAAAGCTCCCGTCGCTTGATCTGACTTGATTCCTGCCTGTGCCAAAATCGTATTGATATTGCGTTTTTTACTCATATGACCCTCCAATAATTATACAATCTAACTGCCTACTATTTTATCACTATTATAGGGTCAGCGGTTTTCTCATTTTCAAGACCTAGCTATAGTTTCAAGCTATAAGAAAAGGCTGGGCTCTGTTTACCCAACCTCTGATTTATTTGATGCGGAATTTTTGTCTGAGACGTGCGGCTTGCCCCCCGATAAAGCGGTCAAAATACCGTAGCCATAATCCTAAGGCTCCATAGATAGCAACTCCTAATCCACCAATGACGATGATATAAATCATGCTCGATACACGACCATTTGGTGGGAAAATCCAGCCCAGAATCAAGCCTGCAATCAAGACTCCAAGTAGCATCACCACGGTCAGAATAGAACCAAGCAGCGTGCGCTTGAAGACGATGGTTCGATTAAACTGAGTAATGCTTTGGATCTCCCGATACATGAGAACGATTGGCACCATTAAAGCAATGGTCGTTGACAAAAGCGGCCCATAAGAACGAAAGGCCAAAATAAATGGAATTTGGAGGACCAATTTCACCACTACACCATAGAGGAAGAAGCGAATGGCTTTTCGGTTTTGGAAAAGAGCCTGGATCATAGGAGAAAGTACCGTATACAAACCTAAAATGATAGTCTGTAGCATCGCTAGGATAAAGAGTCCCAAAGCGAGGGAATCTGGTTTCCCGTAAAAGACAGTATAAAGCGGCTCTGCAATGGCTACTGCTCCAATCGTCGCTGGAAGCAAGAAGGCTACTAGCATGGTCAAATTATCTTGAACCAGCTTACCCGCAGCTCGAAAATCCCCCTTGACATAGTTTTCTGTTAAGAGCGGAATCCCGACTCCCCCAATCGAGGTCGCTACCGCAATCAAAATCATGGTAATTTTATTCGGATTCGCTGAGAAGTAGCTGAATTGAACCAAGAGCTCTGAGCGAGTGAAATTGGTAAACCAAGACATGACATTGCTATAGGTCATCTGGTCGATAATTTGGAAGAGCTGGATGGCTGATCCTGTTACAATGAACGGAATCGCTTCACGAATGGTATCCCACAAGAGAGCCTTGGTATCAATCTCATTGTCAGACTCTGGGCGATGGATAATGTGCTGTAGAAGTCCTGTTTTCCAGAGGTAATAGACGAGGACCAGGAGACTCGCTCCCATCCCAATAAAGGCTGCAAAAGTGGATTGGGTCACGGCTTCAACGTAATTACCCGAGCCGACCTTCATAATGAAGTAGGCTGTCAAAAGCATCCAGATAACTCGATTCACTTGCTCAGCAATTTGACTGATGGCATAAGGTTTCAGATTGTTATGGCCTTGGAAAAAGCCACGAATTACACTCATGGAAGGGAAAATGAGGACCGCCCAGGACAGGCTTTGCATGACAGGGATTAAGTCCTTCCCACCTCCAGACAAGTTTGCAAATACTGGAGAAAGCAAATACATGATAATGGCAAAAACCAAGCCCAATAAAGACATGAACTTAAGGAAGCCACGAATCATGGCAAAACTGTGTTCTTCTTGACCCTTGGTATTGTACTTGGCCACTTGTTTAGCAACCGCTACAGGTACTCCTGCTGTTGAAATCAGCAAAAACCAAGCGTAGATATTGTAGCCCATGGTAAAGAGACCGTTTGCCTCTGCACCATGTTTGCCCATCCAGATATACCAAGGGATGATATAAGCTGCTCCGAGCAAACGGCTGATAAAATTGCTGGCTGTCATCCAGGCGGTCCCGCGTAGCATCTGGGCTTGCTGGTCATTTTGTTCGTGACTCATAAATGTCCTCTTTCGTTTCTTCTTCTCTTCATTATAAACTTTTCCTTTACACTTGTAAAATAAGGGCTTTTAGTTTAAAATAGGATTATGATGAAGATAGAAACTGTACTAGACATTTTAAAAGAGGATCACAACTTTCGTGAGATCCTACAAAACGGCGAATACCACTATTCTGCAAGTGGTGTTTCTTTTAATCAAATTAGCTACGATAGTCGTAAGGTCAACTCTGAGACCCTCTTTTTTGTGAAGGGTGCAAATTTTAAGAAGGAATTTTTGGAGCAAGCGATCGAGCAAGGTCTACAGTGGTATGTCGCTGAGCAGGACTTTGAGGTCAGCATCCCAGCCATTATCGTTACGGATATCAAACAGGCTATGAGCTTGATTGCCATGGAATTCTATGGCCACCCTGAGCGCCAGCTAAAACTCTTAGCTTTTACCGGAACCAAAGGCAAAACCACTTCTGCTTACTATGCCTACAAGATTCTTGAGCAAAGCCACCGTCCGGCTATGCTATCCAGTATGAATACCACCTTGGATGGCAAGACCTTCTTCAAATCAACCTTGACTACCCCAGAAAGTATCGATCTTTTTGAAATGATGGCCCAGGAATTTGCCCATGATCGAACCCACCTGATTATGGAAGTTTCTAGCCAAGCTTATTTGGTGAAACGGGTATACGGTCTTACTTTTGATGTTGGTGTCTTCCTCAACATCAGCCCTGACCATATTGGACCGATTGAGCATCCAACCTTTGAAGACTACTTCTACCATAAGCGTCTCCTAATGGAAAATAGCCGTGCGGTTGTCGTCAATAGTGATATGGATCATTTTGAGATTCTTGCGGAGCAGGTCGTTGAGCAAGACCATGACTTCTACGGTAGTCAATCGAGTAACCAAATCGAGAACTCCATAGCCTTTAGCTTTTCTGTCACTGGCAAGTTAGCAGGGGATTATGATACCCAGCTCATCGGTCGCTTCAACCAAGAAAATGCTGTGGCTGCAGGTTTAGCTTGCCTTCGCTTAGGAGCGAGTCTTGAAGACATCAAAAAAGGAATTGCCAAAACGCGCGTTCCTGGTCGGATGGAAGTCTTGACTCAAAAGAATGGGGCAAAAGTTTTCATTGACTACGCCCATAATGGAGATAGCTTGAAAAAACTGCTCTCTGTTGTTGAAACCCATCAGACAGGAACAATTTCACTGGTCCTTGGCTCAACTGGGAATAAAGGAGAAAGCCGCCGCAAGGACTTTGGCTTGCTCTTAGAAGACCATCCTGAGATCCAAGTCTTCCTCACAGCGGATGACCCCAACTATGAAGATCCTTTGGCTATCGCTGAAGAGATTAGCAGTTTCATCACGCGCCCTGTCGAAAAAATCGGAGACCGCGAGCAAGCCATTCAAGTGGCTATGGCAACGACCAGCAAGCCTGAAGATGCTGTTATTATCGCTGGAAAAGGAGCTGACTGCTACCAAATCGTCAATGGCGTAAAAGAAGAATATCCAGGTGATGCCGCCATTGCTGAACGTTATCTTTAATCAAACGAAAGAAGGCTAGGAAAATGATATACTCCCCTTATAGTGGACAGTGAAAAA